>JAGNQV010000247.1 GCA_017988885.1 Opitutaceae bacterium
AAAAATTCTACGCCGCCGAGGGTATTGCCGCGCGTTTCATCCCCAAGCCCGGTCATGCCACCGGCACCGCGGCCATCCTCGTCAACGCCGCCGGTCAAAACGAAATCATCGTGGCCCTCGGCGCCAATGCGCGGTTGCAACCGCGCGACATCGCGCCCGCGCTCATTCGCGGTGCCCGGGTCGTCGTGTGTCAGCACGAGGCGAGCTTGCCGGTCAACGCCCACGTCTTCCGCCTCGCCCGCCGCGTCGGGGCCAAAACCGTGCTCAATCCCGCGCCGATGCGGACAGATTTCGATCCCACCATCCTGCCGCTGACTGATGTGCTCATCCCCAACGAATCCGAGTTCGTGGCCCTGGTGAACCTCTTGAAACTGAACAGCGGGAAAAAACTCACCGAGTCCACGCTGCAGAAACTGGCCCCCGAGAAGCTGCACCGGCTTTGCCGGCGGTTCCGCGTGCCCACGGTCATTGTCACCCTGGGGAGCAAAGGCTGCTTGGTCTCGCAGGCCGGTGGCTTCACCGCCCTGCCCGCCTGCCGTGGCGTCAAGGTCGTTGACACCACCGGTGCCGGCGATGCGTTTTGCGGCGGATTCGCCGCAGGGCTCGTGCAATTTTCCGGCGATCTGATCGCCGCCGCGCGCTACGCGAATGCCGTCGCTGCGCTTTCCGTCACAAAAATCGGCACCGCGCCCGCCATGCCCACGGCACCTGAGATTCGCCGGTTTCTGCGTCAGCGCCGCCATGACTAAGCAAGACACAACCAAATTGCGCGCGCGCCTCTACCAAGTCGCCCTCGTGCGTTGGGTGGATATTCCCAAAGTAGCGGTCGCCACACTTGGTCTCACCTCCGCCGCGATGAAGGGCACTGCGCAGGGTTGGAACGCCGTCCTGCATTTCAACGGCGACATGGACCGCGTCACGCTGCTGCCCGGCAAACGCGGCCACTACAAACTCGCCTTCAAGGTCGAGCTGCTGCAAGCCGCCGGCGTGGATGCCGGTGCCACCATCGAGTTTGCCCTCGCCCGCGACGCGGCCTCCCGTGAACCGGATCTGCCCGATGCCATGCGCCAGGCCTTCCAGGCTCGACCGCACCTCGCGGAGCGCTGGACGGCGCACAGCATCGCGAGCCGCCGCCAAGTCGTGCGCTACATCCTGCAGGCGAAGAGTCCCGAGGTTCAGGCCAAACGCTGCTGGCTCTTTGTCGAACGCCTCGCGGAAACCGGCCAGTTGTCCGGCGACTAATTTAGGGCTCACGCCCCGATCGGGTGCCACGTGGTCTTGAACTCGAGCGTGTCGCGCAGCTCGTAGAGGCTCTGGGCTTTTTCGGAAAACCAGTCCACGGGCTCCTCGGTCTTGGTGAGCTTCACGCGTTTCACGCTGTCGGCCGCGCCCAGCTTGAGGGCCTTGCGTTCCTCGGCGTTCGCCACGCCCGCGATGGCACGGAGGTGCGTGTGCGTGGCGAAGGTCGGCACCATTTCCTTGCGAAAGCCTGTCAGCAGGTTGACCACGCCGCCCGGCAGGTCGCTCGTGGCCAGCATCTCACCGAGCACGATGGCCGGATACGGCTGCGCCGTGGAGGCCAGCGCAACGACGGTGTTACCACTGGTGATGACGGGGGCGATGAGCGAGACAAGTGCGAGCAATGGCGCCTCCTCGGGTGCGAGAACGCCGACGATGCCCATGGGCTCGGTGACGGTGAAGTTGAAGTGCGGTGAAGCGACGGGGTTCACGTTGCCAAGCACCTGCTCGTATTTGTCGGCCCAGCCAGCGTAGTAAATGAGGCGGTCGATGGTGGCGGTGATTTCCTTGGCCGCCGCGGCTTTCGATGCGCCGCCGACGGCGAGCGCATCCGCCATGTCGGCCTTGCGAGCCTCCAGCATCTCGCCGAGGCGATAGATAATCTGGCCGCGGTTATAGGCCGTGCGTTTCGCCCAACCGGGGCCGGCTTTGGCGGCGGCCTCGACGGCGTTGCGCAAATCCTTGCGCGTGCACTGCGGGATGTTGGCGAAGAAATTGCCGGCGGCATCCTTGAGCGGGAAGGTGCGGGCGCTCTCGGAGCGGATAAACGCACCGCCGACATAAACTTTGGGCGTTTTGGTGATGGGCAGTCGGGTCATGATGTGAAATTCGGAAGAACAGGAAAGCGCGGCGGCCAATTCGTTAATGTGGAAATCAGAAATTCAGGGACCGATCCAAATGCCTTTTCCGGTTTTCCTGATTTCCACATAAAATTCGGTTAAACCAGCTTGCAGTAGTCGAGCAGGCCCTGGCGGCCACCTTCGCGACCGAAGCCGGACTCTTTGTAGCCGCCGAAAGGCGACGTGGGATCAAATTTATTGTAGGTGTTGGCCCAGACCACCCCGGCCTTGAGCTCCGTGCTCATCTTCAGGATGCGCGAGCCCTTGTCGGTCCACACACCGGCACTGAGGCCGTAGGCGGTGTTGTTGGCTTTTTCCACCGCTTCGTCGAGCGTGCGGAACGTCAGGATGCTCAGCACCGGGCCGAAGATTTCCTCCCGCGCGATGCGGTGGCTCATCGACACGCCGGAGAAAATCGTCGGACGGAAATAATAGCCTTTCGCCGGCAGCTTGCAGGCCGGCTGGAACATTTTCGCCCCCTCCTTCACGCCGGCGGCGACCAGCCGTTCGATGGTGGTGAGCTGTTCCTTTGAGTTGATGGCGCCGATGTCAGTGTTCTTGTCGAGCGGGTCGCCGACGCGCAGCACCTTGATGCGGTGCTTGAGCTTCGCGAGCACCTCCGCGGCGACGGTTTCCTGCACGAGCAGGCGCGAACCGGCGCAGCAGACGTGGCCCTGGTTGAAGAAGATACCGTTGATGATGCCTTCGACGGCTTGGTCAATCGGAGCGTCGTCGAAGACAATGTTGGCCGCCTTGCCGCCGAGTTCCATCGTCATCTTCTTGTCGGTGCCGGCCAGCGAGCGCATGATGATCTTGCCCACTTCGGTCGAACCGGTGAACGCCACCTTCGCCGCGATCGAGTGGCCCATGACGGCCGCGCCGGTGTCACCAAAACCGGTGACAATGTTGACGACGCCCGCGGGCAGGCCGGCGTCCTGAAAAATCTCGGCGAGCTTCAGCGCGGTGATGCTGGTCGTCTCGGCCGGCTTGATGACAACGCAGTTGCCCATGGCGAGTGCCGGGGCGAGTTTCCACGCCATCATCAGCAGCGGGAAATTCCACGGAATCACCTGACCGACGACGCCCAGCGGCGCGACCTTCCGACCCGGCGCGACATAGTCGAGCTTGTCGGCCCAACCGGCATGATAGAAGAAATGCGCCGCGGCCATCGGCACATCAAAGTCGCGCGACTCCTTGATCGGCTTGCCGCCATCCATCGTCTCGGCGACGGCGAACTCGCGCGCGCGGTCCTGCAGCAGGCGGGCGATGCGGTAGATGTATTTGGCGCGCTCCCTGCCCGGCAACTTGCCCCAGCCGGTGTCGTAGGCTTTCTTCGCCGCTTGGTAAGCGGCATCGACATCAGCGGCGTTGGCCTGCGCAATTTCGGCGAGTTTGGATTCGTTCGCCGGGTTGATGGAGTCAAAATACTTG
>JAGNQV010000071.1 GCA_017988885.1 Opitutaceae bacterium
GGATTTCAGCAGGGCTGCGACATCGTAGGTGAGGTATTGGACGCGCTTGGCGTAGTCGGTCCAGCCGGGGGTGAATTCATCCTGACCGACGCGCGTGCCGTTGAGCTCGAACTCAAAGCAGCCGAGCGCGGTGACGTAGAGGCGGGCGGAGGCGATTTTGCCGGCGACGTTGAAAATCGTGCGGACGTAGGGCACGGGAACGGGAACATCCGGACCGCCGGCGATGGCGGCGCCGATCCATTCACCCTGCCATTCGGCGGGTTGCAGCAGGCCGGCTTCCCAGAAGGCAGTGGTGCTTTCGCTGCGGCGGCTTTTCTCGTCCCAAATCTCGACGCGCCACCACGCGCGCTGGCGGGAGGTGAGCGGCTGGCCGGCATAGACGATGTTAGTCGTGGCGTCGGACGCGACGCGGCTGCTGGTCCAGAGATCGGCGCGGCCATTGCGCTGCGTCGAGACGGAGATGCGGTAGGCGGTCTGGCGTGCGCCGCGGCGCCCGTCGGTGGCGAGGTGCCAGCTCAGGCGCGGGGCGGTGTCATGCACGCCGAGGGGGTTGACGAGAAAATTGCAACGCAGGTGGGCGGGGCGGGTGGGTGTGGGCATGGGTAAGCGCGAAGCAGCCAAAACGGCCCGACGTGCGTATGGCAAGGCCGGCGTGGCGAACATTCAGGGAGAAATTGCGTTGAAACATTTCCGACCGGTCAAAAACTCGCCGGCCCGATCCCAATACCAGTGCGACATTCTTTTCGTTGGCTTTGCCTGACCCTCGTCCTCTCCGGAGCGGCGCGTGGGGTCACGCCGGTTTTGGTGGAGGCATTGCCGGCGCAATCGCTGCCGGCCAATGGCACCATGGTCGCGATCAATCTGCGGGATTATTTTGGCCTGCCCGGGGTCACGGGTCCGCTCGTGCAGTTCGACACGACCTTTGGCCGGTTCAATGTGGAGCTGCTGTCCAGCGCGGCGCCGGTGAGCGTGACGAATTTCCAAAGCTATGTGAACAGCGGCGTCTACACCAACAGCATCGTGCACCGCTCCGTCCCCGGTTTTGTGATCCAGGGTGGTGGCTTCCAAGCGGTGACCAGCCTGGACGCCATCCCGACCAATGCGCCGATCGTGTTGGAATATAATCTACCCAACGTCCGGGGCACATTGTCCATGGCGCGCACCGCCGAGTTGAACAGTGCGACCAGCCAGTGGTTCATCAATACTGTGGATAACACGACCAACCTTGGGCCGGCCAATGGCGGCGGTTATGCGGTGTTTGCCCGGGTGCTGGGCACCGGTATGACGGTGGTTGATGTCATCGCGGCTTTGCCGCGCTATAGCCTTGGCAGTGGCACACCTTTCACCGAGCTGCCGTTGCACGATGTGCAGAACAATCAGTTGAATCTCGAGAACCTGGTTGTCGTGAATCAGGTGCAGGCGATTGGCGTGTATCCTGACGTTGAGGGCCATGCGGCGGTGCTGGCTTTCGCGTTGGCGAATTCGGCTCCGGCCGTGGTCACGGCGAGTGTGAGTGGCAGTGAATTGCGGCTCACGCCGGGAAGTTTGCCGGGTGTCGCGTCGATCACGGTCACTGTCACCGATACCAACGGCAACACCGCCACGGGCATAGTGAGCGTGACGGTAAACAGCCTGATACAGTCGATCGCGTTTGCGGCACTGGCCGACCGTTCGTTTCAAGCGGAGGCGATTAGCTGAATGCCGAGGCATCGAGTGGCTTGGGCGTGAGTTTCGCCGTAGTCTCGGGGCCGGCCAACCTCAGCGGCAATCAACTGACCCTGACCGGTGTGGGCGTTGTGACGGTGCGGGCGACCCAACCGGGCAATGCCAGCTATGAGGCAGCACTGGCGGTCGAGCGATCATTCCGGGTGACGGAGACACTCGCGCATTGGCGGACTGGGGCTTTCGGCGAGAGTGAACTGGCTGATACGGCGATCAGCGGGCCGAATGCCGATCCCGACGGCGATGGTCTGTCGAATCTGCTCGAATACGCGCTCGGTCTGAATCCAAAGAATGCGAACACCACCGGTAGGCCGGAGATTAGCGCCGTGGCGGGCGAGTGGGTTTACACTTATACGAGGCCGGCGGACCGCACCGATGTCAGCTATGCCGTGGAATTGTCCACGAATCTGACCGACTGGACGACCAACGGCGTGACCCTTGAGATGGTCTCATCGGTTGACGGGGTGGAAACTTGGCGCGCGCAGCCCACGGCGGTCGGTCTGACGAATATATTCTTTCGGCTGAAAGTTGCTGAGAGTTTGTGAACAGTTTCGGGCTGAGTTGAGTCCGGTGCAGCGCAGGCTTGAGGCGCGCGGGGCAGAGTCTACGTTCTGCGCATGGCAAAAATTCTCGTCACGGGTGCCGCCGGTTTTATTGGCAGCCACACCACCGACCGCCTGCTGGCGGACGGGCACACGGTGCTGGGCGTGGATAATTTTCGCACCGGGCACCGGCGGAACCTGACGGCGGCGTTGGAATCGCCGGCTTTCGGTTTGCGCGAGGCGGATGTGGCTGAGGCCGGGGTGGTGGATGCGCTGGTGGCGGAATTTCGGCCTGACGCGATCATCCATCTCGCGGCGCTGGTGAGCGTGCAGGAGAGTATTCAGAATCCCGCGCTGAACCGCCGGTTGAATCTGACGGCGACAGAACTGGTGGCCGACGCGGCGGCGGCGCATGGGGTGAAGCGGGTGGTGTTCGCCTCCTCGGCGGCGATTTACGGGGACACGACGAATTTGCCCATCCGGGAGGAAACCACCCCCAAGCCCATCAGTCCTTACGGCGAGGCGAAGTTGGCCTCCGAGGGAATCCTGCTCGGGCGCGCCGGGCTCACGGTGCGTTGCCACCGCTATTTCAATGTCTTTGGTCCGCGCCAGGATCCGGCGTCGCCGTATTCGGGGGTGATTTCGATTTTCGAACGGCGTTATCGCGAGGGTAAAGGCGTGACCATCTACGGTGACGGCCAGCAGACGCGGGATTTTATCTCGGTGCACGATGTGGCGCGGGCGAACGCCATCGCAGCCACCGGCCCGGGCATCGCATCGGGCGTCGCCAACATCTGCACGGGCCGGCCGACTTCGCTGCGCGAGGTCGTGGGGATTTTTGCGCTGCATTATCCGGCGGCGCCGGCACCGCAGTTTGCGCCGGGGCGGCCCGGGGACATCATTCATTCGCTGGGCCGGCCTGACCGGGCGAAAGCGGAAATTGGCTTTGTCGCGCAGGTGCCGGTGGCCGAGGGGCTGGCGGAACTGATCCGCGTGGGCTGACATTCTGCTTGGCGCGGACGCGCGGGACTGGGCAAGCTTGGGGATGCAGGAAAATCCCAAGGCGTATGCGTGCATCATGGCGGGCGGCAGCGGCGAGCGGTTCTGGCCGATGAGCCGGCGGCACACACCCAAACACCTGCTGAAGCTGTTTTCCGACCGCACGTTGGTGGAGGAAACCGTGCGTCGCCTCGAGGGCGTGGTGCCGTTGAAGAATGTCTTTGTCCTGACCAACGCGGCGCAACTCGCCGGCACGCGGGCGGCGCTGCCGTTTCTGCCGCCGGAGCAAATCATCGCGGAACCCGCGAAACGCGACACGGCGCCGGCGGCGGCGCTCGCGACGGCTTTGGTGCGGGCGCGCGATCCGGACGGCGTGCTGGCCCTGCTCTCGGCCGATGCGCTCATCAAGGACAGCGCGGCATTTGGGCGGCAACTGGCCGCGGCGCTGCAACGCGCGGCGCAGACCGATGCGCTGCTCACGTTTGCCATCAAGCCGTCCCATCCTGCGACCGGTTTTGGTTACCTCGAAATGGCGGAGACGCTCGGCGGTGGGTTCCGGCGGGTGGCGCGGTTTGTCGAAAAGCCGGATTTGGCGACGGCGCAAGGCTACGTCGCGAGCGGCAACCACGCGTGGAACGCCGGAATGTTTGCGTGGCGGGTGTCGGCTTTCCTAGCCGAGGCAGAACGGCAGGCGCCGATGCTGGCGCAGTTCATCCGCGAGTTTCCGGCAGGCAATGCGTCCGCTTATCTGGCGGCTAAATTTCCGACGCTGGAGCCGAAGGTCTCGTTGGATTACGCCATCATGGAAAAGGCGAGGGTGGTGGAAACCCTCGTGGCGGAATTCGATTGGGATGATGTGGGCACGTGGACAGCGCTGCCGGCGCACCTGCCAAAGGATGCCGGTGGCAACACCGTGCGCGGCCCGGTGATCGTGCATGAGTCGTGCAACAACATTGTGCTGAGCAGTGGCCGGGTCGTAGCGCTATGCGGCGTGCAGGATTTGGTCGTGGTGGAAACCCCCGATGCCGTGCTGGTCTGTCACCGGGATGCCGTGCAGGAGATCAAGAAGCTGATTCCGCAACTGCCGCCGGAACTGCTTTGAGTCAGGCCCGAAGAATTGATGTGGAACTCAGGAAGGCACAAAAAGACCGGGATCGGACGAAGGCCATCACACTGCGCGGTTGATTGCCGATTTCCTGTATTCTGCATTCACCGGGCTGGTCCCCGGCGGTTTTGGCTAAAGTTTATCGGCGTGAAATTCCCGTTGACGCCGCCATGGCGCAGGCCTTTATCTCCGCCTCTTTTGTTATGGCGAGTTAGCTCAGTTGGTAGAGCAGAGGACTGAAAATCCTTGTGTCCTCGGTTCGATTCCGAGACTCGCCACCACTCTCAATCAAGGAGATGCGGTATTTTGCAGAACGCGGGAAAATCCGCAGGCCATTTAAAATGGCCTTTGCCCGACTCCTTTCGAAATAGCACACGGGCCGGCTACTGATCGAATGGGTGGAAAAAGAGGGAGGCCTCTGCTCCGGGGCGTTAATGGTGCAGTAGAGCGGGAGAAACCTACTTGCCGGTGTCGGATGCGATGGCAACGTCCCAACCTAATTAGGTAGGACGCATTATGGCCCCCTTGCCATTAATATCCACAGCTTGGCGTCTGCTTTGGACACCCCGGCTTTTGCGCTGCTCCGCGGCATACTAAAAACATAAAAACCTGAGGTTGCCTCCTAAGTCACAAGCCCAGCCTGACCCTATTAATCGGCCTTCCATGTCGAAAGGGTGCGCCGTCAGCCTGTTGAGATTAGGTGTAGTGGCTGGATTTTAACCAGCGACCTCATGAGTAGCAGATGCTGTAGTCGGTGGCGCTGGCATTGGCTCGCAACAAGATAACGTGCGCCAAGTGTGGCTGAGTAAGCGCGGAGAGGACGGAGCGCTCCAAGTTTGCTGAAGCCCTCGGTCCGAGAAAAACGCGTGTGATCGGTGATTTTTCGTTAGGTGTCGATAGTGCGAGCAGGTGGTGCAATCGTTCGCCATCGACGTATGCCGAAATGCGATCTTTCAATTTTTCCGCCTGAAACGGAGCAATCATGCGCCACTCGTGTTCGTTTTTCCACACTGCTGCTTTTTGAGCCGCACGTAGTCGGAGTTCACGAAGCAGGCTCCCATCGTCACCTGTTATTCCTAGATCCCACTCCGGCCGGCTATCGAGAGCGTGATAATTGACCGGAAACAACCACTTGGCTTGCGCCGCACATTGCAACAGCCCAAAGCTCGGGTCGAATTCCACGGCAAGACCGCGGTGGTTTTCAGCGTAACGGTCCCAATAATGCACGCATTCTGGCGCTTCGAGATCGGAGTCTTCCATGGCCATAAAGCAAATAATGCCGACTACACGCTCTACGGCGTTCTGGAAGCCTGCGGCCGTGTGAAGGCAACTTTTCGACCAGTGCTGCGGCTGCTTGAGAGCGCTCGCGTGCACCCAGCATTCGTAGTCTTTGTTCGATAGACCACGGGATTGCTGATAAGCAATGCGTAGTATTCCGTTTGGCTTGAGGAGACATGTTCGCATTTCTTCAACCGAGATATTTCTGCGCGGCACTGAGGCGCAGAGCTCGAACGGATCATTGAAGGCCGTCGGCGGCGTAAGGTTGATCTTGCCGTTGTCCAAAAAACGAAGCCCAGATTCCGCACGGAAAAATCGCAGCAAGCGTCGAGGAGGATTGCCAAAGGCGAACTCCTGCAAGACTTCGGAAATCCAGTTCTTTGACGGCAAAAGCGTCACAACAGACGAAATGAAGCAATGAACTGTTCGATTGCGGTGTCTGACTCATGCCGGCGTGCAGCCACAACGATGATCGCGTAAACGCGGTCTCCTACAACAAACATGCGTGAGCGCACGATTGTTTTACCGCCGCCAAATTCAATCCTTAGGTCACGGCCTGTCTTGTCACCTAACCTTGCCAGTGATTCGTCTGCAAGGCGTCCGCCCGGTATAGCTTTAATGGCGTCGTCTCTAAGTAAATCCAACGCCTCGGTTACATCCAGAAGAGACAGTGAGCCCTTAGGGTAGTTGTGTCGTTCCACGCCGTAGTAGGTCGAACCGATGGAAACAGTATAACGATGACGTGGAATCGCGCCGAGGGCTGTTTGGATTTGGTCATATGTATCGGTCAGTTGGCCAGGCGCGGAGATTGAGAAATCCCCGTCGGGAGGCGTAAACGTGCGCCAGACAGGTTTCTCTTGGTCGAGTTTAGAACAGCCGATCAAAAAGAGATAGCACATGCATAGATAGGAAAAAGTATTTAAGCGTTTCATGCGTTGATAGGGGGCAACCGCGGCAATCTGATTAACGAGGATTGGGAGTTGTGCAAGGTCGGAGGGTATTGATCCAGGCTGATAGGTAACTGCTAGTCCAAGCTGATGGGTCACACTTTACGGCGCTACGGCCTGGAACGAAGTAACACCGATGTAAGAGATCAATCGCTATGTCAGTCTAGCGGTCAGCGGCCGCTAGACGCTCACTGAGTTGTGGGCCGATCAAGAGCCCGAACAATAGGGCCATGGGGCTTGGGGTTGATGGAGGGTTGGAAGTAATTGGAGCCCCGCCTTTACGATAGTCAGAGGCGGCAATTCACGCACCTGAAAGATCGACGGCACCGACTATACCTTTCAGGCCGGCTACGATAGCGCCGGTCGCCTCCTCAAGCTCTCACACGCTGTAAGGAAATCGCACGCGTGGATCGTTGCCCGGGAAGTCACGGGTATTGCGCGTGACGAGGATGCAGCCTTCCACCTCGGCGCTGGCGAGCAGGATGGCATCGGGTAGCTTCAGTCGCATGGTTTGTCGTAGCTCCACGGCGCGGCGGGCTACTGTGTCAGTCAGCTCCACGCGGCCGAGCGATCCGAGCAGCGTCTCGGCGGCGCGGCGTTCCTCTTCGGTGCGTGCGCCAGCCAGCAACTCCATGAAGGAAATGATCGAGTGGAGCGGCTGCCGATAGCGGGCCAGTTCGTCGCGGGCAGCCGGCACGCCCTGCAGGTAATCAATCAGCACATCGCTGTCGAAGACGGCCTTCATCGTGACCACTCCTCCCGCAGCGCATCCACCGCGGCGCGGCTGTCGCCTCGCGCCGCCCAGGTGCCGAATACGGCGTCGCGGGTGCTGCTATGCTTTTCCGCCAGCATCACATCGAGCGCGCGTCGCACCGCTTCGGCGCGGGAAATCTGCTCACGTTCGCAGAGATCGGCCAACGCGGCCACTTGATGATCAGGGAGATCAATGATTGTTCGCATGATGACGATATATGATGACGTTTATCTCCAAGTCAAATTTCTTCCCGAAGAGAAAGCGTTACCGTGCAGTTTGTCAGTTGGTGAGAATCCTGGGTGTGGCGGGCTGCTGAATAATACCAATCATTCGAAAGCTTTGGATTTTTAGGGAGGCGGTTGATTACCGGCAGGACGCCATTTTCACCACGGGCGTTGCGAAACGGCACGGCGACCAACCTTCGCCAAGCCTACGGCTGGCAGGCGAGCGCCGGCCCTACCGTGCAAATAACGAAGCGGCGCGGCGTCGAGCGCCGGCCCTACGGTCCAAATATCATGGGACATTGGGATACAGCGTAATTTTGTTTGACGGAACAAACGTTTCACATTGTGAAACAGGGGATGTCATTTCCAGCATGAGCATTGCGGTCCTCGACAAAGCCTTTTCGACGTTGGAAGTGCTGGCCCGCACAGGGCGGGCGCTGACACTCGCCGAGTTGGCGGAGGAGAGCCGGTTGCCGAAGCCGACCCTGCACCGGATACTGCGCAGCCTGCGGGATTTGGGTTACGTGACGCAGAATGAGCGCAGTGCGTATGAATTGACCGAGCGGCTGGAGTCGTTGCGGGTGCACGGGCGCGATGCGGTCGTGCGGGACAAGGCGTTGCCGTTGATGCGGCGATTGCACAAGGCTTTCGACGAGACGGTCAACCTCGCGCTGCTGGAGGGAATTTATGTGCGGTATGTGCACGTGCTGGAAACCACGCAGGCGCTGCGCTGGATCGTAAAACCGGGCGCGCGGGATGCCTTTCACACGACGGCACTGGGCCGGGCGGTGGTGGCGCATTTGCCAGGCGAGCAGCAGGCGCGGTTGGTCACCAAGGCTTGCGCGACGGTGGCGGCGAAGCAACGGCGCGCCACGCGGGCAAAACTGGAGCAGGAGTTGCGCGCCACGCGCGAGCGCGGTTGTGCGCTGGATGACGAGGAAACCTCCACCGGCGTGGCCTGCACGGCGATTTCGTTGACGGTCCTCGGCGAGCCACTGGTGGCCATCAGCGTGTCGGTGCCGGTCAGTCGTTTTACGCCGGCCTTGCGCGCGGCCTTGATCAAGACCCTCAAACTCGCCCGCGATAATCCAGCCGAAGATTGGCCGGCCGATACCGTCAATTTATAATCCGATGCCCTATACTTTCCCTCGTTCCCTCGCACTTTTTAAGCGCGCCCAAGGCAGCATCGCCTCGGGGGTCAACAGCGGCATCCGCAAGATGGAGGCGCCGGTGCCACTTTATTTCACGCACGGCCAAGGCGCACGGCTCTGGGATGTCGATGGCAATGAATACATCGATTTCAAGCTGGGGCAGGGGGCGCTGCTTTACGGCCACGCTCCGGTCGGCATGGCGGACGCGATCGGGGCGCAGGCAAAACTTGGAACGCACTGGGCGGGTCAGTCGGAGCTGGAGTGCGATGTGGCCGAGCGCGTGCAACAGATGATTCCGGCGGCGGAGCTCGTGCGGTTCAGCAATTCGGCGACCGAGGTGGTGCTGACGGCGTTCCGGCTGGCGCGGGCGCATACCGGCCGGCCGCTGATTCTGCGTTTCGAGGGCCACTACCACGGCTGGGCCGATGAAGGACTGGTGGGCTTTGCCAACCCGATGGACAAATGGGGCGATGACGAGCATCCGGCGCAGTTGCATCCGAGTCAGGGCGTGATTCCCGAGGTGTTGGGAAAATTTGTGGTCGCCCGCTGGAATGATGCGGCGCATCTCCGGCGGCGGGTGGACGAGTTTCGCGGCCAGATTGCGGCGATTATTTTCGAGCCGGCGCTCTGCAATACCGGCTGCATCGAGCCGGTGCCGGGGCTCATGCATACCATCCGTGAGCTGTGCGATCGCGACGGCATGTTGATGATTTCCGACGAGACGATCACCGGTTTCCGTTTTGGCGCGGCCTGCGCGCAAGGTTTTTATGGCTACCGGCCGGACCTGACGATTTTGGGCAAGGCGATCGGCGGCGGCACGCCGTTTGCGGCGCTCGCCGGCACGAAGGCCGCGATGGCAAAAATCTTGTCCGGCGAAGTGGTGCATGCGGGCACGTTGAACGGCAATCCGCTCTGCCTCGCGGCGAGCAAGTGGTGCCTGGATCAGGTCAACGCACTGGGCGCGGCCCATCCGGCGGGCGCGCAGAAACTGGGCCGGCGCCTGATGGAAGGGCTGGCGAAGCTGGCCGCGGCGCACCAAGTGCCGCTGCAGCCGCAAGGGCCGGGCATGATTTTCCACACCGCGATGCTGAAGCCGGGGGCGGCCGCCGGTCCGATCAATGATTATCGCGACTACGTGCGCCGGCATGACGGAGCGCGCTGGGCGCATTTGCGGCGCTGCCTGCTCGAGGGGGGCGTGAGCGCCATCGAACGCGGGTTGTGGTCAATCAGCCTGGTGCACACCGAGGCGGATATTGACGAGGCGCTCACCCGGGCGGCGGTCGCCATCAAGCGCCATGCGACCACCTGGCAGGCAGCGGGCTGAGCAGCGTTTTACAGCCATGGCCCCGCGCATCCTCTACGCCGGTTTGTTTCACGAGACGCACACGTTTCTCGGCGTGCGCACACGCTGGGAAGATTTTGAGGTGACCGTGGATGACGGGGTGCTGGCCAAGGCGGGGGATGAATCGCCCGTGGCGGGTTTTCTTGCAGCGGCGGCCGCCCATGGGTGGCAGGTGGTGCCGACCATCGATGCGCGCGCCGTGCCGAGCGGGACGGTCGAGGACGCGATGTTCGAGCGCTACTGGCAGGAGTTTGAGCGGCGGGCGCGGCCGGCGCTGGTGGCGGGCGTGACGGCGATCTTTCTCGTGCTGCACGGGGCGATGGCCACGGAAAGTCTGGAGGATGTGGAAGGGGAATTTTTGCGCCGGCTGCGGGCGCTGCCCGGCGCGGAAGCGGTGCCGGTTTTTGGCGCGCTGGATTTGCACGGCAATATCACGCCGGCGATCTGCGCGCACGCCAACGGCCTCGTGGCCTACCGGAAAAATCCGCACACCGATGCGTGGGCGACCTCGGTGCGTGCGGTGGACTTGCTGGCGCGTTGCCTGCAGACGGGTGTGGTGCCGCGGATGCACTGGTGCCGCGTGCCGCTGGTCTGGGCGCCGCCCGGCACCGGCACGGACAACGAGCCGATGCGGACGTTGACCGCGCTCGCAGCACAATGCGAGGCGGCGCAACCGGCCATCTGGGCTTTTAACATTCTGCCGGGTTTTTCTTTCGCCGACACGGCGTATACCGGACTCACGCTGAGCGTGGTGACGGTGGCCGGTGCGGCCGTTGCGAAAGCGCAGTTGACCGAGGTGGCCAATGCGGCCTGGGCGCTGCGCGAGAGTGGCGAGGTGCGTTATCCGGCGGTGGAGGATTTGCTGGTTGGGCTCAAACCGAGTCTGCGCGGGCCGACGCTGCTGGTCGAGCCGGCGGACAACATCGGTGCCGGTGCGCCGGGCGATTGCACGGGAGTGCTGCGGGCGTTGGTGGCGCAAGGGGCCGTGCGTGCGCTCGTGGCCATCAATGACGCCACCGCGGTGCGGCAATGCGCCGCGGCGAAACTTGGCGACGGGCTGCGCTTGAGCATCGGCGGCAAGGACTGGGCGCACGACCCGGGACCGGTGGAACTGGAAGTCACGCTGGTTTCGCGGAGCGACGGCCATTTTCAACTGGAGGATGCGCAGAGTCATCTCGCCGCCATGAGCGGCACGCGCTTTGCGATGGGGCCCTGCGCCGTGGTGCGGCACCGCGGCGTTACGATTTTGCTGACGAGCCGCAAAACCCCGCCCTTCGACCTCGGGCAATTTCGCAGCCAGGGGATTGAGCCGCGGGAGTTTGCCTTCATTGGCATCAAAGCCGCCGTCGCGCATCGCCGGGCCTACGATCCGATCATGGCGGCTTCTTATTTTGTGGACACCCCGGGGCCTTGTTCGAGCAATCTCGCCAACTTTCCTTACCGGCACCTGCAGCGGCCGGTTTATCCCCTCAACCCGATTGCCGAGCCGGAGTTTCTTTTCGTATGAGCACACCGATCCAATATCCCCGCAACGCCAACACGCCGGTCTCCCATCTGCCGTTCAGTCCGGCAACGCGGGTGGGCGACTTGATTTTTGTCTCCGGCCAGGCCTCGGTGGACGAAAAGGGCGCGATCGTGCAAGACACGTTTGAGGGCGAATTCCGCCGCTCGCTGGAAAACCTGCGCAAGGTGCTGGAGTCATGCGGCAGCGACCTGCAGCACGTCGTGCAAACCCGCAACTACGTGCGCGATCCGGCCAACGTCGCCCGCTACAACGAACTTTACCGCGAATATTTCACGGCGCCTTATCCGGCGCGGACGACGATCACGCATTGTCTGCCGGAAGTGCTGCACTTTGAAATCGAGTGCATCGCCGTGCCGAAGTAAGCGCACGAATCCTTTATGAAAAAAAATCCCCTCAAAGGCGGCGTCTGGTCGGCGACCCCCACGCCGCTCAATGCGGCCAAGCGACTCGACGCGGCGGCGCTGCCACGGCTGGTGGAGCACCATTTGCAACTGGGCGTCACGGGCGTGATGCTGGCCGGCACGTGCGGCGAGGGGCCCTGGCTGCGGGCCGACGACAAGGAGACGCTGACGCGCGAAGTGGTGGCGGCCTCGGCCGGGCGGCTGCGGGTGGCGTTGCAGGTGACGGACAATTCGGCGGTGCGCGTGCTGGCCAACATCGAGCAGGCGGCGGCCTGGGGGGCCGAGGTGGCGGTGGTGGATGCACCGTGGTTTTTTCTGAATGGCACGCCGGAACGGAAGCTGGCGCATTACCGCGAGATCATCCGCGCGAGCGCGCTGCCGGTGGGTTTATATGACCGCGGCAAGCACAGTCCCAACGCGCTGGCGGAAAATCATCTGGCCGAGTTGATCGCCGAGCCGAACCTCGCGATGGTGAAGGACAGTTCGCAGACGGAGACGCGCCGGGATATCTACGTGGCGGCCATGCAACAGCGCCCGGATCTGGTGGTGCTCGATGGCGACGAGTTTAACTGCGTGAGCTACATCAAGGCCGGCTACAGCGGACTGCTGCTGGGTGGCGGCATTTTCAACGGGGCCATCGCGCGGCAACTCATCGCCGCGGTGCAGGCCGGCAATCTCGTCGAGGCGGAGCGGCTGCAAGCCCGCATGAACGACCTCATGCTGCGCGTTTACGGCGGACCCAAGATCGAATGCTGGCTCACCGGGCTGAAGGAGCTGCTGGTGCAGATGAAGCTGTTTTCCACGAATGTGAACACGCTCGACTATCCGCTGACCGAGAGCTGCCGCGCCCAGATCACGGGAGCGGTGACCGGGTCAGACGGGCTCGGGTATCGGGAAGACCTGTTCGGGCGGCCGGCGAAATAATCCCAACCATGAGCCCGCCGATTCCGAGTGAACTGCCCTATGTGGACACGAAGCCGCAAGGCTCGGCGGATTTTTATTACGGGACCAATGCGACTTTTCGTTTCATGCTGGAGCGGCTGGGCCGCGAAGGCTGGATGCGTTATCTGGAGGAACTGGGCCGTGGCTATTTCTCACCGGTGAACGACCGGTGGAAGGCTGGCGGATTGCCGGCGGTCGCGCGCTATTGGCGGGCGTTTTTCGCTGCGGAGCCCGGCGCGAAGGTGGAGGTGCAGGAGTTGCCGGACCGCGTTGAGGTCTGCGTGCAGGAATGTCCGGCGATCAAACA
>JAGNQV010000248.1 GCA_017988885.1 Opitutaceae bacterium
GGGTAAGCGCCTTGGGTGATTTCATCACAGCCACCATGGCATTTTTCGCCGATTTCGGCAATGGCCCTGATTCACCTTAGCTGGTAAATAAACGCTATGGCTCGGGCTTTGACGCCGGCGCGGGCGCCGGCACGCTCGTGGGCGTCATGCGATTTACCGACAAGGTGGTCTGGATCACCGGCGCTTCCTCCGGCATCGGCGAGGCGCTCGCCCGGGAATTTGCCCGCGAAGGCGCCCGGCTCGTGCTTTCCAGCCGGCGGTCTGACGCACTCGAACACGTGCGCGCCACCTGCCTGCGGCCGGAATCACATGTGGTGTTGCCCCTTGACCTGACTCGCAGCGAATCCTTTCCCGCCGCCACCGCCCGTGCGCTGGAGTTGTGCGGCCATGTGGATATTTTGGTCAACAATGGCGGTGTCAGCCAGCGTGCCTTCGCTGCCGACGCCACGCTGGAAGTGGAACGCGCGCTGATGGAGGTGAATTATTTCGGCACCGTCGCCCTTACGAAGGCGGTCCTGCCATCCATGCAGGCGCGTCGTGCGGGACACATCGTGGTGGTGAGCAGTGTCATGGGCTACGTCGGCACCCCGGGCCGCTCGACCTACGCCGCGGCGAAGCACGCGTTGCATGGTTATTTCGATTCACTGCGGGCCGAGGTCTGGCGCGAAGGCCTCAAGGTCACCCTCGCCTGCCCCGGCTACGTGAAGACCGCCGTCAGCGCCAATGCCCTCGATGCACAGGGCGGCAAACATGGCCGAACCGACGACACTCACAAACGTGGTATCTCCGCGGAAAAATGCGCGGCGGCCATTGTCCGCGCCGTGGCTCGCGGTCGCGAGGAAGTCGCCGTGGGCGGCCCCGAGGTGTTTGCGATCCAGCTCAAGCGATTCTTTCCGTGGCTGGCCTCGCGCATCGTGCGGCGGATGAAATTCGTCGCGAAGTAGCCCTCCTTGGGAGCGCGGGCGGCCCGCCCGCAGTCAAGGTTGACGATAGCGGGCGAGCCTCCCGCGCTCCCAAAAAAGAAAAAGGCCGGTGGGATTACCACCGGCCTTCGCTGTGAGATTGGTCTCGGCGCTGCTCAGGCAAAACTGCCGCCACGCGTGATGCCCATGGCCTTGCGGCGGGCATTGCGGTCGGCGGCCGCTTGCTTCTCGTAGCCCTGCCGGCGGTGCTCGGCGAGCGGATCGGTCGGGAGCTGCCCGGCCTTGCGCCATTTCGCGAGCGCGGGAGTCACGTCGGTGAAGAAGGCCTTTTTCAGGCAAAGTTCGGCGTCGATGACGTTGTTTTTCGCCTGTGCGCGACGCAGTGCGTCATGGTCCACGATGGCGGCCTTGACGTAAAGTTCCTGCGCCATGACCACGGTCTGGATCATCGCCTCGACCTTGGCCTTCTCGTTGTGGCACTGGTCCACCATGTAGGCGATCTTCGGCATCTTGCCGCGGTCGGCGGCGAAAGAGTGAATTTCATGGAAAATGCGGAAAACCTGGTAGGGATCGATCGAGCCCAGCGTCAGATCGTCGTCGGCATATTTGCGGTCGTTGAAATGGAAGCCGCCGAGCATGTCCTCGTCGAGGAGCCAGGCGACGATCTGCTCAATGTTGGTCGCGTTGTAATGATGGCCGGTGTCCACCAGCACCTTGGCGCGCGGGCCGGCTTTCTTGGCGTAAAGCAACGCCATGCCCCAGTCGGCGATATCGGTCGCGTAAAACGCCGGCTCGAAGGGTTTGTATTCCACGAGCATCGTCTGCTTGGACGACAGCTTGCCGTGCAGGGATTTCAGACAGGACTCGAAGTAGCCCTTGCGCTCGCGGATGCTGCCCTGGCCGGGATAGTTCGTGCCGTCGGCGAACCAGAGCGAGAGGTATTCACTGCCGGTCGCGGCCATGATGTCGACGGAGTCATAGCAATGTTTGAGCGCATGGCGGCGGACCTGCGGGTCGTTGTGGCCGAAGGAGCCCCATTTGTATTCCTGGTCCTGAAAAAGATTCGGGTTGATGGCGCCGATCTTCACCCCGTGCTTGCGCGCGAGCCGGGCGACCTTCGCCGGATCCTCCCCGCGCACAAAATCCCACAGCACGTGCACCGCTACCGTCGGGCAGCAGCCGGTGAGGGCGTGCACCTGGCCGGCGTCCGCGAGTTTGTCGTTCATGTCGATGGCGGCGGCGTCCTGGAAAA
Source organism: Opitutaceae bacterium (assembly GCA_017988885.1). Classification (GTDB taxonomy): domain Bacteria; phylum Verrucomicrobiota; class Verrucomicrobiia; order Opitutales; family Opitutaceae; genus UBA2377. Next base: position 2,176 of record JAGNQV010000248.1, read on the forward strand.
ATTTACCGAAGCGCGTGCCGGTATCGGCGAAACCCCAGCTGGGCGTTTCCACATTAAATGAATCAAGCGCTTCGACGGCGCGGCGGAGGGTTTTGGGAGTCATGACCGGAAAGTTATGCCGCAGGACGCCGGCGAAAGTCAGCCCCAAAGATTTGAACTTTCCTGGTGCAGGCTTGCCGGCCGCGGAACCTGCCCTGAACCTCGCTCCATGTGCGATGCCTGCCGGCAACTCGGAAGTCCTTGGCTCCCCTCCCTGCATGAGGGTGAGGCCAGGCCGCGTGTCCGGGCGCAGTTTCAGCTGGCCCGCCGGAAGGTGCAGGCGGTCAAAGCCCCCACGGCCCCAGTGCGTAAGAGTCCGCGCAAGGATTAGTTTTGGACCGGCTCCGGCTTGGGCGCAACGGGCTTGGCTCTGCGGAGGGCGCCAAAGCCCAGTAAGGCGAAACCTGCACACACCGCCACGAACCAGTCGCCGTGCTCGGCATAAAAACTATTGCGGCCCACCCAGCGGGTGTCGCGGGTGACCACCACGTTGCGCGCGCCGCGGAAATACACGCTGCCGTCCTCGTTCGTCAGCACGGAGCGGATGTTGCCGTATTCATCAATCCAGCCACTCCAGCCGCCATTGCCCACGCGGATGACCGGCCGGCGGGTCTCCACCGCGCGCAAGACGGAATGCGCCGCATGCTGGTAGGCGGCGCCGCCCTCGCCGAACCAACCGCTGTTGCTCAGCACTGTCAGCAATTCGGCCCCGGCGCGGGCGCTCGCCAACGCCAGCTGCGGATAAATATCCTCGTAGCAAATCAGCGGCCCCACCACCACCGGCTCGCCTTGCAAAATCAGGACGAGCGGGTGCGCCTCCTGCCCCGCCGTAAAATCGTCGCCGATTTCCACAAATTTTTTCAACCAACCCAGCACGGGACGCAGCGGCACAAATTCGCCGAAGGGCACCAGCCGGCGCTTCGCATAGTAAGCGGGCTGCAGGCCAAAGTCCGGCGTGACGACAAACGCGCCGTTGAACCACTGTTCGCCGGGCCCGCCGGCGTGCTCGACGGCGATCGAACCCAGCAGCAGCGGCGTCTGCGCACGTTGCGCGAGCGACTCGACAAAGCCGCGGGCGTTGTCATCCCCGCGCACCGCCCACGGCGTCACCGCCTCGGGCCAGATGATGACATCAGGATGACTAACCGCCGCGTTGAGCGTGAGGGTTTCGAGCACCTTGAGGATGCCGGCGGACTTGGCCGGATCCCACTTCACCTGCTGGGGAATGTAGGGCTGCACCAGCGCGGCGCGCATCACCTCGCGGCGTTGCTGGCCGAGCGTGTCACCCAACAAAAGGAAGGAGGGAAACATCAGCACCAACAGTGCGGCCATGAACT
>JAGNQV010000004.1 GCA_017988885.1 Opitutaceae bacterium
GAGCCGGGCGGCTACCCTAGCTGCCTTTTGGTCCTCTGGCTTTGCGAGATGGTAGTGCCCTACACCAGGAGGTAAGTGAGCGGAGAAAGGGAAGCGTTTCTTCTGCTCTTTTTTTCCTGTTAAGCGTTTACCGATGCGAACACAGTACCTGTTGAATTTCCGTTCTTGGAATAGATAGATGCCTTTTTTCATAGTATTGGTAGAATACCAGAGGAGCGAATCTCTTTTGGGCCCTTTTTTGTTTCCGAACCCTATCGAACCTAAACCCGTTGCTTTTTTTGGACACCGACTGGTCCACGTGAGAAATCCGCCCCCTAGCGGGCATCATTCGAATCCATGTCGGGCAGCCATTTGACGCGGGGCTCGCGCTGCTCGACCCTTGCTCATGGCCTGCGGCCGGCATACCTGAATGGGATGAACAAGGTAATCGCCGCAGCGCGGCGAAGGGCTCGATCGGAGAATCAATGACCGCCTAAAATCCTCTCCTCAGGGCCGCCAAACATCTCGCACCCGCGGTCCGGGTCGGAACGGCGGTGGTCTACTTTCTCCGCCTGAAATCCGGGATGATTTATATCGGGTGCTCGGGCGATCTGGAGCAACGACTGCAGGATCACCAGTCTGGTCAGGCATGCCGCACGACCGCACTCGATTTGCCGATCGCTCTGCTTGGCATCGAAACCTTCGACACCTTCTCCGAGGCCCGGCACCGCGAAGCCCAACTCAAGCGCTGGTCCCGCGCCAAGAAAGAAGCCCTCAGCAGGCGTGACCGGGGTCAGCTCCGAAACCTCAGCCGATCGCGCGATTGATCCCTCGGCGACGGTAGCGAAGGGGAGCGACCGCAGGTCGAAGGCAAAGCCCTGAGCGAAGCGAATCAATCCATGTCGGGCAGCCATGCGGGGTGGCTCCAAACCCGTGGAGCGATGGGGTTTGGTTTTCATGGGGCGGAGGAAGCCAAGCGTCGTTTGCCCGGACCCGGTTTGGTCGCGTGGACTTCCGGCTACACCCGAAACGGCGGGCCAGCGGCCCGCGCTCCCAGCCGCGATCCCTGACGGCATGCTCCCGGTCTTGCTTCGGAGCCGGCGGTCGGCTTTAGAGTCCCGGTGATGTCCCCTGCATCCGCCACTTTATCCGCCCCGTCCGCCAGCGGCCCCGCGGCCACTTATGAACCTTTCAAGGTTTCCATCGAACAATTCACGCGGTTTCGGCGCGATGGCTTTGTCGTCATTCCCGGTCTCGTGCCTCCGGCGGACATCGCGGAACTGCGTGCGCACACCGAGGAGCTGATGCAGGGCCGGCTGCCAGAGCAGAGGCCCGACACGCCGGAGAAGGACCGGCTGCCTGCGCCGCCCGCGCATCTTTCTCCGGCGGAAAAGGCGCAGTTTGTGGCACGCATCCACATGCTGCACCGCCAGCTGCCGTTGCACGAGCGCTACCTGTTGCATCCGCGCGTGCTCGACGTTTTGGAAACGTTGATCGGGCCCGATATTCTCGCGTTGCAGACGATGTTGTTTTTGAAGCCGCCGGGTTCCGAGGGGCAGGGCTGGCATCAGGACACCTATTACATCCCCACGCACCCAGACACGCTCTGCGGCGCATGGATCGCGATCGATGAGGTGGATGAATTCAACGGCGCCATGTGGATGGCGGCGGGCAGCAATGTGGAACCGGTGTTTCCGCCGCGCGTGGAAAAGAACTGGTATGGCGACCGGCATTTGCCCGGGGTGCCGGAAGTGGACGCGGTCAGTGTGACCGATGATGCGATCAATCAATTGAGTCCGGTGGCGGAAAAATATCCCCAACTGCTGGTGCCGGCCAAACCCGGTGATGTCGTGTTTTTTGGCGGTCACATCCTGCACCGGAGCAAACGCAACGTGAGCACGGATCGGTTCCGGCGCTCGTTTGTCTCGCACTACTGCAATGCGCGTTCGTTCACGCAATGGGGGGCCGTGACCGAAGGTCCACAGGCGGGACCGCAGAGTTTTGATCCGCTCACCCGCATGAGCAATGGCTCGCATATCCTGGCGCGCGGCGACACGCACCTGCCGTATGCGCAGCCACGGTTTGGCACGCCCTGCGCGGCGCTGGAGGATCCGGTGACGCGCCGGGAAAACCACCGGTTTATTTTCAGTGCCATGGGCAACGCCGGGAGCGGCGACATGGAGAAAAAACCGGCGGTGCCGGACGAGAAACACTGATTCGGAATACGGTGGTGAACCACGGATTTCGCAGATCGGCACGGACTCAATCTCGTTCACTGATGATCATCGGTGTTTCGAGCGAAGCGACAGTCCGCCAATCTGTGGTAAAAGCAGGGCTTTTTACCAAGCGCCTTTTGCGATTGCCACTGGGGTGGACCCGCAGGTCCCACTGCGCGTCGAACCGGCCACACCGGCACAGGGACGTGCCGGTCCACCTCAAACCTTAAACCGCCAGCACTCGTTCAAAGGAGCAAAACCAACGGGCGTTTGATATAAGTTTGAGGGTATTCCCAAAAGCCAAGAGACGCAGGTATAATTTATCAGCCATGAAACCGGGAAGGGGTTTCATGTTCCGAAACTCGCTTGGACTGGTCCGGGAGGCAGGCGCGGCTTTACGCCGTGATGCTGGAGGCGGAGGCACGCCGGCAAGCGGCGGCCCTTGTTGCCTAATGGAGCCAATGCACCGGAGCTTTCAAAGGTCACGCGGCGCCCATCCCGTGTCGCGGAGCAGGGCACTGCAATCGACGAAACTCGCGAGCGGGAGCGGAGCCTTCACCGGAACCCCCGAGAAAAAGCGCTGGCGCAGGATTTCGACGTTCTCGTTGATCCGGGGACGCGAGGCCGCCGCGAAGTAGGTGCGGAAGCCTTGGAGCGGCGCGGCGAGCACGGCCTGAATCGCGCGGGCGGCGTCGGCGTGAGTCAGCCACGTGAACGCTTCGTCCAGCGGCGGGTTCCGCAGTAAACGATCCGTGAGTGCGGGAGGTTCAGCCACGAGCATGGGGAAGCGCAGGGCCACGGCGGTCAGGCCGGTGTTGCGCACGTAATACCGGAGCTGCTCTTCGCCGAGGCTTTTGCTCAACGCATAGGGGTTGGCGGGCATGGCCGGAAGCGCGCCATCGAGGGGCAGCCAAGGGAGCGGACTTCGGACGGCGGCGTCGGTGCGCTGGCGTTCGCCTCGCGTGACTTGGATGGAGCTGGCGAAGACAATGAGCCGTGTGGCGGCGATGCGGGCCGCCTCAAACACATTGAAATTCATCGCGACATTCTCGGCAAAGATGGGGTCGGGCAACCGTTTCGTGCGTTCCGGATGATTGGCGAGGTGCACGACGGCTTCCGCCCCCGCCAGAGCAGCGACCACACGCGGGCCATTGAGGAGATCAATCTGGCGGCAGCGGAAAACGGTGCGAAAAATTTTGCGGTCGAGGCCAACGACTTCGTGACCGGCAGCGACGAGCTCGCGCACGACGTGGCGGCCTAATTTTCCGGCGGCACCGGTGACGATGACCTTCATGGCTGGAGGGGGCACGGCATGACAAATTTCAAGGCGCGACTGAAGCGGAGCGGGTTAGTCTCTGACCGAGGTAGCCCCAGAGGCGGCGCAGCACATCGAGCGGTATTTCCCAGCGGTGGGCGAGATCCCAACGGGTTTGCAAAAAAATAAAATAGGCCATGAGGCGCGAGCGCGCGGCCATGCCGGGCATGGTGTGGCGAAAGCGATGGAAGCCATAGCGCAAACGCTGCTGGCGCTGCGCGGATTTGCCGGGCCGGAGCAGCACCGCGAGCTCGGCCTGCTCCCAAGGCGCGGGGGTAATGGCCGCGAGGCGTTGCAGGACGGATTCCGGCACCGACCCAGCGAAGGTGGTGCGCAAGCAGGTGAGGGCCGCATGCATTACGACCGAAAGTTGGTGGGCTTGGGTTTGCGTGAGGAGGCGTTCCCAGTCGAGGGTGCGCCGGCGCAGGATCATCGTGGCGTCGGCCAGCCAGCGAATGGAGGCGAGCGGATTGGCGGGAAGACCGTGGGCACAGGTGTGCAGCAGGTGATCAGCAGGGTTGAGGGTCAGGCAATCAACCCCGGCGAAGCTGAATTTCTCGGCGGCACGCCAAAACGCGGCGTCTGCATCAGGCGCAAAGGAAGTCTTGAGCACACGCCAGTGCAGGTCGACGTGACCGCCGGTATGATTTTTGAAGGCCCAAGAATGCCCCCCTAGATAGGGATGCGGCACGGGCCGACGAAGACCGGTATATTCCAACGTCCCCAACCATCCGGCGGATTGCAGGACCGCCATGGCGTGGGCGGCCTGATTGTAGGGCACGAGCAGGTCGAAATCGCTCATGGGCCGGAGTCCGGGGCGGTCGTAGTAAAGCTGTGCGAGCGGCACGCCCTTGAGGAATAAGGTGGGAATCCCGGCCGCGGCGAAGAGCTGGACGACATCGGCGGCCTGCCGAAACAGCAGTTGGTTCTCATACCAGTATTTTCGCTGGATGCCCTGATAGCGGCCGAGAGCGGCGTCGGCGACGCCGGCATGACGGAGTCGCTCCAGCAAAAGAGGAATCAGCCGCAGCGAAGCGAGGTCGATGGCGTCGAGCGCTACTTGCTGCTGCCAGGCGCGCCAGGCCGCGATACTGGTGTCGCCCTCCGCCAGACAGGCGCGCAGCAAAAGTATCTGAGCCGGCGGCAGCCAGCGGGTGGCGGCCGTGGCGGGGTTTGGCGCAGTGGGGTTCATGTCGGCAAGTTTTCCGGGGCACTGGCACCGGTCGCCTCGGAAGCTGGCAAACGAATGAGCTGGCCTGCGGTCAACCGGAAATGGGCATCGGCAATATGGATGAGCGCCGGGTGATGGGTGACGGCCAGAATGGTCGGTGGGGGCGTGAGGGAACGCAGGTTTGCCAGAAGCTGCGTGATGGCTTCGAGGTCGAGATGATTGGTGGGTTCATCGAGGACGAGCAGCGCAGGTTGGCGCAGCAAGGCCCGGGCGAGCGTGATGCGCTGGCGCTGGCCACCGGAGAGCAAAGTGCCCGCGTCACCCACCTTGGTGTCGTAACCGGCGGTCAGGCTGACAATAAATTCATGAGCGGTGGCGAGCCGGGCAGCGTGCACAATGGTGGCTTGGTCCGCAGTGGGATCAGCGTAAGCGATGTTGTCGCGGATGGTGCCATCGAAAATCACCGGGTCTTGCATCACCATGCCGATTTGTCGGCGCAAGGCCGGGAGATCGAGGGCGTCGTAAGTTTGGCCATCGGCCAGCAGTTCGCCGCTTTGCGGTCGGTAAAGTCCGAGCAGCAGATGAAGGAGGGTGCTTTTGCCGGCGCCATTCGCACCGGAGAGAACGGTGAGTGTGCCGGGAGACAGTTCCAGATTGACCTGGGTGACCAAGGGCGGAGTCGGTGGATCAGAGGGATAGCCGAAGGCCACAGCGCGCAAATTTAACTGGCCGGTAAACGTCAATGCTTGTGTGCCGGTGTAGGGTGGGCGAACCGGCAGTTCCTGCAACTGGAGCACGCGTTGCAACGAGTCATAGCCTTGTAGGGTCTGGCCGAGCGCCGCGCCGATTTCGCGCAGGGAATTGGCCAGCAGGCTCACCACGGTATAAAATGAGAGCAGTGCGCCGAGGCTCATCTGCCCATGGACGACACTGCGGCCGCCAATGATGAGAATCACCACGGTGAGCACTGCGAGAGTGTATTGCTGCAAACGCACCCGCGCATCGTAGTGCAGGAGCATGTTTACGCCCGAATCCCGGGCTTGGTCGAAATGGGCGCGCTGGCGGGATTGCTCCAGCGTCTCGGTGGCGTGGAGGCGCGCCAGTTCGAGCTGGCGCAGCGCCGAAAAAGCGCCGCGGCTAGAAGCAGAAAAGTCGTGGCGAAAGCGGGTGACGGCGGCCTGTTGATGCCGCTGGGAATAGCGGTTCAGAAAATAGAGGACAGGCAGGATGCACGTGGTTACGGCAAAGAGGCGCCAGTTCAAATGGGCGGCCACGGCGCCGAGCACGAGGGTGACGACGGTCGCAGGCAGCAACTGGCCGAGGATGGCATTGGCGAGGTTGTCCACCCGCTCCATGTCGTTCATGAGGGTGTCATGCAGCGGGAATTTGTCCTGCCGATCATAATAGCTGCGGGGTAGCAGGTAAAATTTCGCGAAGAGTTCTTCCCGTTGCCGGCTGATGCCGGTCTTGATGGAACGCATGACGACGTAGCGGCCTAGCAGATTGGCGCCGAGGGTGAAGGCCAGCAGCGCAAGAATAGCCAGCCCACCCAGCACCAAACCGCGCTGATCATGCGTGGGCAGATGGACGTCGAAGATGCGCTGCACAATCCACGCCACTGGCAGGGCGGCGAAGGACTGCAGCAGTGACAGCAACAGGCCCAGCGCCACGGCCCGGCGCTGGCCATGGAGGAGGCGGGAAAATCCACGCCAAGTTTCAGGGAGCGGGCGCATGCCGGGAAGATGGACGAGAGGTCTTTTGTGCGCGGCGCCGATCGAGCACCAATTTCATGATTTGGGCAAATTCTAACCTGAGCGCGTTCGCATCACGACTGAGGTTGTGGGCATGCAGACGGCGATACAAGACCACCTCAGGTAGTAATTGGAAGGTGAGGTCGAGATCCTGGGCGCGGGCGAACCACTCAATATGCGAACCGATGCGCCACTGCGGGTCGAACGGCCCGATGCGCGCAAAGGTTTCCCGTCGCGCCAGCAGAGTGCCGACAACGTAACCGGCCAGAGGCGCGGGTGGGCAATGGATGGTCTGACGCAGCTGCGCCGTGAGGTCCGGGCTGTGGAAATTTTGCGCGTGACCCAGCACTAGGTCCGGTGGATTGGGTATGCGCAGGGCGGCGAATTGGAGGGCCGATTTGTCAGCGGACCAAAGATCATCGGCGTCGAGAAACGCCAGATATTCCGATGTGGCCCGGGCAATGCCCTGATTCAGGGCGGTGGCGGTGCCTTGGTTGGCTTGGCGGATGACCTTAATTCCAGAATGAGCGGCGGCGATTTCGGCGCTGCCGTCGGTGGAGCCGTCGTCCACCACAATAATTTCCGCAACGGGCGCAGTTTGCGCGCGGATGCTTTCAAGTGCGGCTCCAAGATAGTTGGCGCCATTGAAAACCGGGATGATGACACTGACGGAACTGGAAGTTATGGCCGTCATGAAAGACTCGCGAGCAAGGAGCGAATGGCCGGAGGGATGGCTGCGAGTTTTGTGCCGAGATTCAGGCGATAGCAGGGGAGGGAGCGCGCCAGTCGGGCGAGCGATTGAAATGAACCGGGGCCGGCATTGGGCAGTTGAAAGAGCGTGCTGGGTGCCAGGGCGAGGAGGGCCTGCGCGGCGCTGGTGGGTTCGATGGTGGTGTGGGGCTGTCCGGTGATCACCGGCACAATAATCGCGCGCAGCGGGAGCTGCCGGGTCACGGCATAACCGGCCTCACGATTAAGGAAAAGGACAGGCTTAGACAAAGGATCGGCCGCGGGATCCACCGCCAGCGTGGTAAGGCGGGGAAATTCCGGAAGCCGGGAGCGCTCGAGTTTGCCGCTGCAATAGAGGGCAAAGGCGACGGGCTGTGGGGCGTTTTGGACGAGACAGTAATCATCGCTGAGATAACTCAGCCCAGCATCGGCGCAGAGCAGGCTGGTGGTGGATTTGCCTGCACCCCCCTTGCCGACGAGGAGAACCGCACTGCGCTCATCACCCACGCAACCGGCATGCACGAGCATCAGGTCATGGGTCATGGCCCATGAAGAAAACAAAGTGAGCAACGGCGCGCCCAGATGATGGGACGGGAGACTTTGGGCGTCGCGCACCCAAAAGATCGCCTGATCCAAATCAGGCGAAAAGATCACCAGATCACCCGTGTCGGATAGAAATGAAACTTGGACCGAGTGGACCCCAAAGGGACAGAACATCGTTCCCTGCCGCCACTGTGCGGGCTGGGACCACGGTGGAACGGGCAGGGCGACCCCGGTGGAGGTTTCATCCCAGCAGAGAATGTCCAAACCTTGATGAAACGGTGCAGGCGGCAAATGCGCGAGAGCTTGGGTTAAAACCGGCACCAGCGTCGGGCTCGCGAAACGCAGCCGGATTTGCCGGCCGGCCAGCACGCACACCCGATCTTCGGCGAAACCGGTGCGGGAACGCGCTTGGGTGAAAGCGGTGTGCAACTGGGTGAAGTAATGAGCGAGGTGGGCTTTGTTTTTCGGTAAAACAGGCTGACCCTCAGGCTCGGAAGCCATGGGCATCGGGGACGGCACGGAAACAGGCGCGGGCAAATTCATGGCGGTGGCAACCGGCTAATTGTGCAACGGCCGGGCCAGGCCATCGGTTTGCCGTCGACGCACCAGCGACGCGTGGAGCACGGCGGCGATCCCGAGATCGGCGATGGATTTGCCGCGGGTCATGTTCCGGTCATGACAGCGCTTGATGAGGCCGAGGTTGGACTGACAGTAAATCGCCACGCCGCTTTCTCTGGCGCGGATAAACCAATCCAGATCCTCGCTGTAACGTTTGCCGGCATCAAAGCCGCCGACGCGTGCAAAAACCGTGCGACGGAAAAGCGCGGCCCCGATAAGATAGAAGAGGGGCGGAGCGAAGGTCTCCCCGGGCGCGGACTTACGCAGGGTTTTTTCGGCCCCGGGCTCTTCGAGCAGCTGGGTCGGGCCAATGACGATGTCGGCGGCGGGTTGACTGGCAAAGCCAGCCAGTTGCACCGCGAACTTGGCGGCGGGCCAGACATCATCCACATCGAGAAACGCGATGTAGTCGGAGCGAGCGAGTTCCAGTCCACGATTGCGGGCGGCGGCGGGACCGGAGTTTTTCTGGGAGACGTATTCGATGCCGGCCCCGAGACCACGTGCGACTTGGGGCGTGGCGTCGGTCGAACCATCATCAACGATGATGATTTGTTGCGGCGGCTGAATTTGGCGGCGCACACAAGCCACGGCTTCGGCCAGAAATGCAGCGCCGTTGAAGACGGGGATGACGACGCTGACCGTGGGGGAGGGAGAGGGGACGCTCATCAGCCTTGATCCGAGGGCGGAGCCTTGCTGGGCCAACCGCTGGCGTCCACTTCATGGATGGGATCCATGAGCAGCAGTTGCTGCATGTCAGTGTAGCGATCGAAAGCCGGCGGGACAAACGCTGAAGGCAGAGGCACGGTGGACGGGCGCGCCAAGGTGGCTGGTTTCGCTTCGAGCCGGACCAGCAGTGCTTCGGTTTCCAGTTCCTGCAGCAGACCGCGCACGGCGCTGGCAATCGCCGCTTCATCGGCCTGACAATGGCGCGCAATCAAGCGGCTGATTTCGGCGCTCCCGGTGCCACGGACGGCCAGCAACCAAATCGGCACGGCGGATTCACGCAGGCTGTAGTAGTTGCCGTTACGCAGATTGATGGCCAGCACCTCCGAGTCAAAAGACTCATAGGTCACATCGGGTTCATTGACGCGGAAATAAGCGTTCATAAGTGGCGACGACATGGCTGGAACCGAGAGCGGAGTGCACAGAGTTTATTCCACTGGAAAAGCAGAAGTGAATCTAAAACGGCCGACTTGGACTTGCGGTGGGAACGAGGCACCGCGAGCATGATCGCCGCATGCTTATCCACTCCGTTTATTTCTGGCTGAAACCCGAACTCACCGAAACCCAGCGCGCGGACTTCCGGCGCGGGCTTGATTCCTTGGCGGGCGTCCGGGCGGCGGAAAAAGTTTATGTCGGCACCCCGGCACCGATCCCGCCGCGACCGGTGGTGGACGCGAGCTACGCCTTCGCCCTCACGGTGGTGTTCAAGGACCTGGCCGGCCATGACAGCTATCAGGTCGATCCTTTGCACAAGGCGTTTCTCGAAAACTTCCGCACGTTCTGGACGAAGGTGCAGATCTACGACGCGGTTTGAGGCGGGGGAGCTGGACTGAGGTTCAAGGTGGAACGCAGGAAGGCAGGAATTGAATTAACCGCAAAGAAAGGAAAGAGCCCGGCGAAGCAGTCAGGCACTCGGCGTCCTGCGCGGGGCCCGCGGTTAAATATGGCTCAATGCTTGGGATCGAAACCCAATCACTTTGATTCCAAGATGAAGGGGGCGAAGAAACCGCTCTGCGCGGGCGGGAAACGGCCGCGGATGTAGATGCCATCGTCGCGATGCTCCTGCTCCTGAATGTCGCCGAGGGTGTGCAGGCGGGCGACGACATCGTAGCGATCATGCGGCACGAGTAGTTCCGAGCTGGCAAAGGCATGGGCGATGAGTTCGACGAGCCGGGCTTCGAGCAGATCCAAACCGGCGCCGGTATGGGCACTGACGAAGATCGCCTCCGGGGCGAGCAAGCGGGCGCGCAGTAAATCCTCGGGCGTCGCGGCGTCGACCTTGTTGAAAACCGGGATGATGGTTTTTTCGGCCGCGCCGAGTTCGGCCAGCACGCCGAGGGTGGTGGCGTGGTGCTTCTCGACGTCGGCGTTGGTGACATCGAGCACGTGGATGAGAAAATCGGCGACAATGGTTTCCTCGAGCGTGGCCTTGAACGCCTCGACGAGGCGGTGGGGCAGGCGGCGGATGAAACCGACGGTGTCGGTGACGAGCAGCTTCTGGTTGCCGCGCAGGAGCAACTGGCGCGTGGTGGGATCGAGCGTCGCGAAAAGTTTGTCCTCAGCCAGCACGTGGGCGCCGGTGAGCTTGTTGAGGAGGGAGGATTTGCCGGCGTTGGTGTAGCCGACGATGGAAGCGGTGGGCACGGGGACGCGCTGGCGCTTGTGGCGCTGCACGCTGCGCTGTTTTTGCACCTCGATGAGCTCGCGTTTCAGGCGGGTGATACGGTCGTTGACCTGCCGGCGGTCCTGCTCGAGCTGCGTTTCACCTTCGCCGCCCATCTTGCCCTTGCCGCGCTGGCGGGAAAGGTGGGTCCAGGCGCGGGTGAGCCGGGGCAGCGAATACTCCATGCGGGCCAGCGCGACCTGGAGCACGGCCTCGCGCGTCTGGGCGCGGTCGGCGAAAATATCGAGGATCACTTCCTCGCGGTCGATGACGGCCAAGCCGGAAGCCTTTTCCCAATTGCGCTGTTGCGCGGGGGAGAGGGCTTCGTCGAACACGATAAGGTCGGCGTCGAGGGCCTTGGCGGCCGCGATAATTTCCTCGGTCTTGCCGCTGCCGATGAGGGTGGCGGGCGTGGGCTTGCGGAGGTTGATAAGCTCGCGGCCGACCACGCCGATGCGCAGATTTTCGACGAGTTCATGCAATTCGATCAGCAGCTCGGCGGCCTCGCCGGGCGCCATTTTGAGCGTTTGCACGCCGACGAGGAAGGCGCGTTCACAGCGCTTGGAGTCAATGAGTGGGGATACGTTCGGAGAGTCGGCCATCAGGTAGGACGGACAGCAATACCCACGCCGGGGTGCCGGTCAAACTGTGAAACGCGGGTTTAACGCAGGAACGCGGAGGAGGTGGCCAGGAATTTCGTTCTTCGTTCTCCCAATCGTTCTCGTTCTCCACCCAAAGAGAACGATAGAACGAGAAAGATTAAGATTACGAGAATGAGAACGATTTGGCTGGATCAGGCCGAGTAGATCAGCGGATTGAGGGGAGTCGCGACGACTTCGCCGACTTTCTGGCCGGGCATCCAGGTGTCCCAATCCAATTGATGGTTCTTGTTCTTCGGCGCAATCAGCCGGATGCCATCCTCCACGTAGATGATCGTCATGACGGCCCGGGGGCGGTCGGAGGTGTTTGGTCCGGCGCGGTGGAAAGTCCAACCATAGTGGAAGCTGACCTCGCCAAGCTCAAAGGGCGTGTCGTTGAGCGGATAATTGCGCTCCTTGAGTGAACGGCCGATGATCTTTTCGCTCTCATCACTGATGCCGAGTTCGCGGCCGGCCTCGAACTGATGGCTGCCAATGGAGAAGGCGAGGGGGCCGAGTTCCATGGGCGTGGCCTGTAGTGGAATCCAGACCGTAACCGTGTGGGCGTTGCTCAATGGCCAATAATATTGGTCGGCGTGCCACGGGGTGATGCCGCCGCCCGGTTCCTTGTAGAGCGCCTGATCATGATAGAGGCGGACCCCTTTGACGCCCATGAGCTCGGCGGCCATGCGGGCGAGTTTTTTGCCAAAGCAAAACTCCCGCACGGTTTCGTGCTTGGTCCAAAGATTCATCACCTGCAGGAAGGCCTTTTGATAGGTCGTGCGCTGCTCCATCGGGACGTGGAGCGTGTTGAGCCGGTGCACTTCGGCGGTGATGATCTGACCATAATGCTCCAGCACGGCGGGCGAAAGCACCTGCTTCAGCTTAATGAAGCCGTCGCGCTGGAAATGCGCGATTTGCTCGGCGGTGAGCGCATAAGGGGAATCAAGGTCGAGGGCGGGCGTGGATGGCATAGGAACAGTCCGGCAGCATAGGACAAAATGAGGCGGCGGGCTACGCCGCGTTTGACCAAGCCTGATACTTAATTAACAAAAACAGGTCCAAACATGCGCGCATTGCTTGAAAAAGTAGCACTCCAGCCGGGGGAGTCATTTGCTTGCCGGGAATTCCGGCTGCCGCGTTTTGACTCGCGCTGGCATTTTCATCCCGAATGCGAGCTGACGTTGATCGAGCAGAGCCATGGGTTGCGCTTCGTGGGCGATAGCATCGAGCGGTTCGAAGCGGGCGACTTGGTGCTGCTGGGTTCAAATTTGCCGCACTACTGGACGAATCCACCCGAGTGGCGCGGTCCGGCGCATTCTATTGTTGTGCAATTTCGCGAGGATCTGCTCGGGCGCGACTGGTTGGAGACGCCGGAGCTGGCCGCGGTGCAGCGCCTGCTGGCGCGGGCGGGGCGCGGCGTGGCCTTTAGCGGCCGAACGGCGACGGTGGCGGCGGAGCGCTTGCGGGCCATGGCCGGTCTGGCGCCGTTCCCGCGTTTGCAGGCTTTGCTCGAGGTTTTGCATGCCCTGGCGTCGGCACCGGGGGCGCGCTTGCTGGCGAGCGCGGGTTTTGCGCCGGTTTTGGACTTAGATGACGCGAGCCGGCTCGGCCGGGTCTTGGACTATGTGAACCGGATGGCGGGGGACGGAGTGCAGCAGCGGGAAGCCGCGCGGCGGGCGGGGCTGAGTCCGGCGGCGTTCAGCCGGTATTTCAGGAAAAAACTGGGACACACCTTCGAGGCGTTCGTCAACGAGGTGCGCGTGGGGCGAATCTGCCGGGCGTTGATCGAGGAGCCGGAACGGTCGGTGGCGGAAATCGCCCTGCGGGCTGGCTACAACAATCTGGCCAATTTCAACCGGCAGTTTCGCCGCCGGGCCGGGTTGGCGCCGCTGGCCTACCGGCGGAAACACGGCCACACCTGAGCCGGCCACACCGGCCGGTGGAAATTCCGCGGGGGCTTATTTTGCCGTGTAGATGACGGGCGTCATCTGGCCGTTCATCACCCCGCCGATTTCGACATCACCGGCAAATGCGGTGCGGTCGCCCTCGCGGGCCTTGGTGTGGGGGGCGATGAGCCGCATATCCTCGTCCATGTAAATGATGGTCATCACGGCGCGCGGCTGATTAGAGACATTCGGGCCGGCGCGATGGAAGGTCCAGCCATAGTGGAAGCTGACTTCGCCGAGCTCGAAGGGCGCATCATCGAGCGGATAGTTCTGCTCCTTCATCGAGCGGCCAATGCGTTCCTCGCTCTCGTCGCTGATGCCGAGTTCACGGCCGGCCTCGAACTTGTGGCTGCCGCGCGCGAAGGCCAGTGGACCCATTGCCATGGGGGTGGCCTGCAGCGGAATCCAAGCGGTGACGGTATTGGCGTTGCTGAGCGGCCAGTAGTATTGGTCCGCATGCCACGGCGTGACGCCGCCACCGGACTCCTTGTAGAGCGCCTGATCATGATACATGCGGACCCCGCGCACGCCGAGCAACTCGGCGGCCATGCGGGCGAGGCGCTGGCCCCAGCAAAATTCCTTCACGGTTTCGTTCTTGGTCCAGATATTGCCAACTTGGAGGAACGCCTTGTTGTAAGTGTCCCGCTGCTCGATGGGCAGGTGCATCGTGTTGAGGCGATAGACCTCGGATGTGATCACGGGGCCGTAATGCTGGATGACCTCCGCCGAGAGCACGTTTTTGATTTTCACGTAACCTTCGCGACGAAAATAAGCGATTTGCTCAGCGGTCAAAGGAAACGGGGAGTCGAGGTCGAGTTGGGCGGGGGATGCAGCCATGGTGAGACGACGCTAAAATGCAGCCGGCGCGGGGCAAGTCGAAGCGTGTGTGGCCTTGGGAATATTCAGAAAGCTACCTGCAGGGCCTTTAATAAATACGGGGGAAAGCGCAGGAATTTCCCCTGCGCCGGCTGAATTTTACAGCATTTTACCGAGCAGGGACTTGAAAGCACCCGCCCATTGCCAATCCTGACTCTTAGCTCATGCCCGCCCGCCACATTCTAGTAGTTGATGATGAACAAAACGTCCGCGATATCACCAAGCTGTTGCTGGAAATGTCGGGGCACACGGTCGGCTGCGCGGAAGACGGCCAGGAGGCCCTGCGTGAGTTGGCGGAAAACACCTATGATGGGGTCATCGCCGACATGCTCATGCCCGGCATGGATGGGGTGGAATTACTCAACGAGTTGAAAAACTGGGACGTGCCCTTGCGCGTCGTGGCGATGTCGGGTGGCGGCCATGCGCCGAAAGAAAGTTATCTCAAGATCGCACAGCTGGCGGGGGCGCATGCGTTGTTGCCCAAGCCCTTCAATCGCGAGCAACTCGATCGCGCCGTGGCCGAGGCTTTTCGCGAGGCGCCGCCTCCGGTCAAAAACTGAGGCCGATCAACGGGCGAACAGCACGCACACCGGCATGGGCACGGTGGCGCTCCCGGCCACGGCCTGGAGCCGGCCGGTTTGGGCATCGACGCGAAAGACCCGCAGGGAATCGGAATTCTGATTGGCGGCGACCAGCCAGGCGCCATCGGGTGAAAGCGTGAAGTTGCGCGGGTTTTTTCCGCCGGTCGGCACATGCTCGACGAGGGTGAGTCGGCCGGTGGCGGCGTCGCAGGCGAACACGGCGATGCTGTCGTGTCCGCGGTTGGACCCATAGACAAAGCGGCCATTGGGATGCACGCGCACCTCGGCGGTGGAGCTCTCGCCTTGGAAATCCGCCGGCAGCGTGGATTGCGTATCGAGCGGGGTCAGCGCGCCGGTGGCGGCGTCATAGCGGTAGCTTACAAGGGTGCTGCCGAGTTCATTGATGACAAAAACATGCCGCCCATCGGGACTGAAGGCGGCGTGCCGCGGCCCGGCGCCGGGGGCGCTCGCGACGAAGGGAACGGAAGCCGGGGTCAGCGTGGCGGCGGCAGGGTCGAGCGCGTAGGTGAAAATTTTATCGAGGCCGAGATCACACACGATGACGAAGCGGTTGTCCGGCGAAAGCGTGACGGAGTGGACGTGAGGTGATTCCTGCCGCGAGGGGTGCACGCTGTGTCCGGCATGCTGGATGATGGATCCGGCCGGCCCGAGCGTGCCGTCGGCGCGAATGGGCAGACTGGCGACAACGCCGGTGTGATAATTGGCGATGATGAGCGTGCGGCCGGTGCGGTCCACGACGAGATGACAGGGGACCGTGCCGCCGCTGGCCTGCGGCTGCAGCGGGGTGAGTTGGCCGGTGGCGAGATCCGTGGCGAAGGGCACGGCCATCGTGCTTGATTCGCTGACGGCGTAGAGGTGGGTCTGGCCGGGCGCCAGCGCGAGGAACGAAGGATTGGTCGTCGCGGCGGCGAGCTCGGGGGCGCTGAGCGCGCCGGTCTGCGCATTGAGGCGCACGGCATAAATACCCTGGCTGGTCGAGCGGGTGTAAGTGCCGATAAAAAGCAGATGTTCGGAAGCGGTGGCGGTCAGGCTCATGATTAAAAACAGGCAAAGACGCATGCGAAACAGACAAGCCATCAAGCTGAGGCGAGCGCGGCCTTGAAATGCCGGCGGCACATCGGCACATAGCGCTCGTTGCCGCCGATCTCGATCTGCGCGCCTTCGCGCAGCGCCTTGCCCGCGGCATCGGTGCGCAGGTTCATCGTGGCCTTGCGGCCGCAATGGCAGATGGTCTTCAGTTCGATCAGATCATCGGCGATCGCCAGCAGGGCGGCGCTGCCGGGAAAGAGGTTGCCTTGGAAATCCGTGCGCAAGCCGTAGCATAGCACGGGAATTTTCAGTCCGTCGGCGATATCGGTGGCCTGCGCCACCTGCTCCGGGGTGAGAAACTGCGCTTCGTCCACCAGCACACAGGCGACCGGCGCAAGGCCGTGCTCGCGCTGCACGCGGCTGAGGAGGTTATCGGTGGTCGAGAGCACTTCCGCGGGTGCTTCGAGGCCGATGCGCGATTTTACCCGGCCGAGCCCGGCCCGGTGGTCGATGGCCGGGGCAAAGATGAGCGTGCGCATGCCGCGCTCCTGGTAATTGTAGCTCGACTGCAGCAGCACGGTCGATTTGCCGGCGTTCATCGCCGAGTAATAGAAATAAACCTTGGCCATACCTTCTGACTAAAGAGGGTGCGGCGCGCCGGGCGAAGCGAAAAAGCGAGGAATTTCCTCAACCGGCGGCGATGGCGGGCTCGGCGCCAATGGTGCCCTGCAAGGCGGCGACGTAACCAGGAACGGCGACTCGTTGGAGCTCACGCTGCGCCATGACGAGGCGGTCCGCGATGCCGAGCCGGGCAGCCTCGCCGGCATAGTTGGCCTGTTGGAGAAATTTTTCCAAGTAGGCGGCGTGGCGCTGCCAGAGCCCGATGTCCACGGCCTGCTTGGCTTGCAGCCGGGCACGATACCAGTCGCTGGCCAGCACGGTATTCCGGTCGAAGAGGGCGCGAATCCCGGGGTCGTTGAGCTGCTTCTCTTCGTAGTGACCGTCGCGCATGAGGTGCAGCAGCGCGCGCAGCGGCGGACACGCCTGGGCGATGCTGCCGTCGTCGAAATAGCGGGCGGCGACACTGGCTTGCGTGGCAATGATGTTGGCCATGCCGTCGGCGAACTCGCCGAGATCCTGCAATTCGGGCTTCAACATTTCCTCGCTGAAAATCACGTGCGGGTGGTTGAATACCCGGCCGCAGAAATGCGCGACGAAGCGGCGGGTGATCCGGTAGCCCAGCCGGCTGGCGAGGACATTTTTTCCCTCATACTCAAAGTCGGTGCAACGCTCGAGGAAGCCCTGTGCGATGAGCGACGCCGGGTCGCGTTCCTCGACGCCCATGCGGCACCACACCTCGGGGACGAGCAGGCTGATGTCGTGATCGACGCGCGCCTTGGGACCGATGCAACCGGCGGACGACAGAAAACCCGCATAGCCGGTGACGGCATAGGAGACAAAAGCGGCATTCAGATCATAAATCGGCGGCAGCGCATTGAACGGCCCCTTGGTCAATGCGCCCTCCGAGCCGGCGCCGGTGGTGGAAGGAGATTTGCCGGTGAGGCTGCAGATGAACTCCATGAAAAGCTCGGGCAGCTCCATGTAATGCAGCGGATTGTGGACGGCGAGGGGACGGACGCCCGCGGCGGGATCGGCGGCGTTGTTGCGGCGGCCGGCGAGCACGGCGTTGACGGGGGTCAGGACGGGCAGCGGCACGGCGACCTTGCGCATCAGGCGCAGGCCGGCTTCGGCGAGATAGGATTCGCGCGGCTGACGCAGATCGGCGCGCACCTGTAGGTAGCGCGGATTTTTGGACGGCTTGCCCTGCACCAACCGCGGCTGGGCGGAAGAGACGAAATATTCCGGTGATCCCTCGCGGGCTGCCCGGATCAGGGCCTGCAACGGAGGCGTAAATTGGTCGAAGCCGATGGCGTCCTCGACCAGGGCGCGCGCCTGGGCCGCGTCCAACGGTTCGTAGTTGGAGAAAAATGTGCCGGGCTTGGAGAAGTCGGCCTCGGTCTGGTGATCATAGCCGCGATGGATGGCATCGTCGGGCCTTTGGAAGAGCCGGTATTCGCAGTTGTGGACAAATTTCAGCGAAGGTTCGACGGACGAGGCGCCGAGCCCCGTCAGTTGACCGCGTGGGGCGACGACGGAAGCGGTGATGTCGTCCTCCATCTGGATCTTGAGCGCGGGGTGAAAATCCTTGCGCAAGCCGAAGGTCCGCCACGAACCATCGGCGCCGAAACCGACCCGGAGAAAACTCGACTCGATGCGCTCGCCCTCGAAACGAAGTTCGTTGGCCGGGATGCCATTCACGACGTCCACGCCGAAATGCGCACGCCAGTCGGTGCCCCACTCGGCGCGGTAAAAACGCTTCACGACAAACGCGAGCTCCTTGATGTGCGGCGGGATGGTGGCGAGCCACGCATTGTAGTCGTCGGAATATTCCACACGCGAAGGCGTGAGGAGCTTGATGACCGAGCCCAGCGAGCGCTCCGGGCTCAGCAGCGGGCGCGGATCGGAGCCGCGTTGCGCGGCCGCAAGGAAGCGCTGCGAAAAATCATGCGCGAGCAGTGCACTGACGGCGTCGAGATCGGTCTGATAATTGGCCACGAAGACCGGACCGGCGATGATGGCGTCGGAGAGACTCTTGGAAATCTCGGATTTGCCGCCGCCGGAGACGGTGCAGGGCTTGTGGCAGAGCGTGCACTCGGCATGCGTGCCGACGAGCCGCCAAGTGCGGCTGCCGCGGGGTTTCTCGAGATGCACCTTGTAGCCCGAGGGCAGCACGTAGGTGTGGTGCAACCGGAGTGGGTGGGTGACGGTGCTGCCATTGTGCGGCCAACTCACGGTCGCGCCGGTGAGTTTGAAATGGGCGTCGGCGGGCACGTAGATGATGTCGGGGTAATTCCGGTCGATCGCGCTGCCATCGGCCTGCGGCACGGCATGGTCACCGAGCAAGGCGAGCGCCTCGGCGAAGGTGCGGGGATATTTGTGCGTGACGCGGGCGGCGGCAAAGTCGGCCGACAAGTCGTAACGGTTGAACAACAATGCGCCGCCGGCGTGCTCCTCCTCGGCGAGGCCGAGCAGATTGGTGGCGTAGCTGATCTGCGTCTTCACCTCTTTTTTGCAGTAGCCGAAATAATTGTCGGAGATGACGGTGACGATGACGCCGCGGGCATCGCGGCAGGTGGCCTTGAAGGCGCCGCCATCGTTGTAGCGCTCGGCGGGGTCGCGCCAGCACATGCCGTCGCGGCGCTGGCGGGCCGTGGCGTCGGCCCACGTGGGCAGGCCGAGTTCCTTTTTCGTGAGCAGGTTGAGGTGCGGGGCGAGCACGACGCAGCCGGTGTGGCCGCTCCAATGCGCGGGATCAAGGGCGGCGTCGTTTTCCGGCAGGCGGGGATCGCCGGCGTTGCCAAAGATGCTTTCGACGAAGTCGAGGTTGGCGACGAGATTGCCCGGCACGAAGAAGCGGATCTCCATGCTCTTTTCCGGCGTGAAGCCCGGCACGGCAGGGCACACGACGGGTCGCAGCAGCAACGAGACGAGGCACGCGGCGGGTTCCGGCTGGGTGGAGAGAAACGGCAGTTGCTTGAGCTTGGCCGGCGGGGCGAAGGCGTGCGCGAGCAGACGGCCAAACACGGCCTGGGGCACGGCTTTCTTGTCGTCGGGCACGGGCAGGCCGCCCTCGGCGACGTGAAAGATGCCCTCGGTGGTGCGCCGGTCGCTGGCGGGATTGTGCAACACACCCTGCCGCACGCGGTAGGAAGTGATGATGTCCGACTTGAACATATCCTTGTCCGGCGGGAGCGAGAGTGTGCGGGCCAGTCCGTAGCGATCGAGGACGAAGCTGCCCGAAGGCAGGCGGGGGGCGTCGGCGCCGAGATTGGCGTCGAGAAAATCCTGGATGCGCTGGTCCACCGGGCAGAGATGCCGCGAAAGCAAACGGTCTTTTTCGCGACTGAGCGCGACCAAACCGCTGGTGAGTTGGTCGAGTCCGCCGCCCTGCGTGAGGGGAAAGGTGGGGAGGCCGAGATAGCGCAGGCGGAGGTTGATGTAGAGCAGGAGCTGCTGTTCGTCCTCGGGCGTCGGCACGGAGGCGAGACCGATGCGGCCGAGTTGTTCGGTGGTGAGTTGACCGTTCATGGGATTAAAAGGGAAACGAGTGGTTGGACCCTCGCAAGCATTGCTGATGCCAGTCACCGGATAGTTGCCGCGTAAAAGGCTTCTCAAGCGTGTGGAATCTTACAAGGTGGGCGCCGTTTGCGCCAAACCGCCTGACTCACCCTCCCCAGCGATTGTTACCCTTGCCGATGAATCTGAAACTCACCGCCCCGATCAAAACATGGGATGAAGCCGTGCCCTTGGGCAACGGCCTCCAAGGCGCGCTGCTCTGGGGCGAGGGCGGGCTCCTGCGCTTTTCGCTGGATCGGGGCGATTTGTGGGACGAGCGCCCGAGTCCGGGCAATCCCCTGGCGGGCTTCACCTACGCGCAAATGACGAAACTCGTCGCGGCGCGGGACAACGATGGGATCAGCAAGATTGTCGATGGCGCGTATTTCACCGATTACCCCACCAAGATTCCGGCGGGCCGCCTCGAAGTGGACCTCGCGACCGGGCAGACGCTCGAATCGTTCGAACTCGATCTGGCGAGCGCGACCGGCCGTGCCCAACTCGCCGGTGCGGGGGTGGTGGCAGCGTTTTTCAGCGCCGTGGCGCCGGTGGCGTTGCTGCGCGTGCCGGGAGCCGCGCCCAAGGCGTTGCGCTTGCTGGCACCGGAGTCGGTGAAAAAACTGGGCTATCCCGATCCGTCACGCGGATCCGAGAAGGACGCGCAGTGGTTCGTGCAGCCCGCGGCGGAGGGCGCGAGTTATTGCATCTATGCCGCGCAGCGCCGGGTGGGTGACAGCACACTCATCGCCACGACAGTCAGTTATTCTCCCGCGGATGGTGCCGATGTGATTGGCGCGGCGCGGCAACGCGTGGCAGCGGCGCTGGCCGCCGGCTACGAGTCCATGCACGCAGCGCATGTCGCGTGGTGGGGGAGTTTTTGGGCCAAGTCGGTGATCCAGGTGCCCGACGAGGAAGTGATGCGGCATTATCACCTCGTGCAGTATTTTTACGGCGCGGCCTCGCGCACGGGTGCGCCGCCGATTCCGTTGCAGGGTGTCTGGACCGCGGACGCGGGTGAGCTGCCACCGTGGAAAGGCGACTACCACCACGACCTCAACACGCAGATGACCTACATGGGTTATCAGACGGCGGGGCGCATGGATGAGGGCCGTGTGTTTCTCGATTTCATGCACGGCTTGCTGCCGGCGTTTAGGAAGTTTGCGCGTGAATACCTTGACCAACCGGGTGCGGCGGTGCCGGCGGTGATGACGCTGGCGGGCTCCCCGATGGGCGGCTGGGCGCAATACAGCATGGCGCCCGTCAACGGGGGATGGGTCGGGCATCTTTTCTATCTGCACTGGCGCTATACCCGGGATGAAAATTTCCTGCGCAGCACGGCCTACCCGTGGTGCCACGAAATCGGCACGGCGCTCCGCGGCCTGTTGCGGCCCGACGCCAACGGCGTGCTGGTGTTGCCGCTTTCTTCATCGCCCGAGGCGTTCAACAACGACCTGCGCGCGTGGCTCAAGCCCAATAGCAATTACGACCTGATGTGCCTGCGCATGCTTTTTCTCGGCAATGCGGAGATGGCGGTGGAACTGGGAGAAACCGTCGCGGCCAAGGATTGGCGCCTGCTGGCCGACGGCCTCGGACCGTATCACGTGACGGAGAAGAAAATCCTCAAGCTCAACGCCGAGGAAGAGCTGTATTTCAGCCACCGGCATTTTGCGACGCTGATGGCGATTTATCCCTTCAATCTGCTGACCATCGAGGGTGAACCGGCCGACCGCGCGATCATCGCGGCGACAATCCCTGATATTGACCGGCTCGGCGTCCTCGAATGGTGCGGCTATAGCTACACCTGGATGGCAGCGCTCCGGGCGCGCATCGGCGAACCCGAAGCCGCCTTGTGGCATCTCAAGGCCTACCTGCGGGCCTTTATCTTGCGGAATGGGTTCCACGCCAACGGCGATCAGACGAAGACGGGTTTTTCCTCGATGGACTACCGCCCGTTCACCCTCGAGGGCAACTTCCTCGCCTGCGCGACGGTGCACGAGATGCTGCTGCAAAGCTGGGATGCTCGCCCCGGCGACAACGGATGGGGGCCGATCCGGATTTTCCCGGCGATGCCCTGGCGCTGGCATGAGGCGGCCTTCACGGATCTGGTGGCCGAGGGCGGGCACAAGGTCTCGGCGAAGCGCGAACTGAATGCGACGACGTGGCTGCGGGTGACCGCCGGCCGCGACGGCGAATTGCGCATCCGTGATAATTTCGGCGGCCGCGTGCCGCAATGGCAGCGCCCCGGTGCGAAGCACATCGGAGATGATTATGTGTTCACCGTGCGCACTGGAGACGTGATTGAGACGACCCTGGCTAAACCGGAACAACTCCCACCAGCGCCCCCGACTCCGGCAGCGCCGTGCGACAGTTGGGACGGCGAAGTGACGGTTGCGCCCAAGGATCCCGGCGTGCCCATGAAATACTGATGCGCCAACTTACTCTCGAACTTAAAGCCTATCCGAATAACTCCGGCCTGCATTCGCGAGGCCCTTGGGTTTCGTCGCTCGCACGGGCGGTTAGGGATAACCGCCCCTACCAGATCACAGATTTTCGGACGGGTTCTTAGCCGGATCCATTCAATTCAACCACGAATGGACACCAATCAACACGAATGGAAAATGAGGCGAACAGAGCTTCAAACCGAACTTACTGAACGGTGCATCGGCTATGCACTATCCAAGCCCCGGCTTGCTTCGCGATTCGTGTAAATTCGTGTCCATTCGTGGTTCTCCACTGCATTATTTCGGCTTATCATCCTTGGCCTGATTTCCACCTTTATGAACTCACCTCTTCGCGCCGATCAAAAACCTCCTGTCACCGAGTCGGACTGGCGGGGCTGGAAACGGCTCGATTTTGTCGTGGCGGGACGCCCGGCGCTGCTGATCTGCCCGAAGGAACCGGCGGCCGGCAATCCGTGGATCTGGCGAACGGAATTTTTCGGACATTTTCCGCAGGCTGACCTCGCGCTGGTGGCGCTCGGCTGGCACGTGGGCTACATGAACGCCAGCGATATGTATGGCTCGCCGCCGGCGATGGCGCTGTTCGATGCCTACTATCGGCGGGTGACCAAGGACTACGGACTGGCCGCGCGCATGGTGCTGGAGGGATTCAGTCGCGGGGGACTGTATGCCTTTAACTTTGCGGCGGACTATCCGGAGCGGGTGGCGGTGCTCTATCTCGATGCGCCCGGGCTCGACATCCGCATCTGGCCCGGACCCCGGCATCCGTTGTGGGCGGAGTGCCTTGCGTGTTACGGTCTGACTCCCGAGCAGGTCGCCACGGCGAAGGTCAGTCCGCTGGATCGCATTGAGCCGGTCGTGCGTGCAGGCATTCCGATTTTTGGCGTGAGTGGCGATGCGGATGAAGCGGTGGATGTGCAGAAAAATCTGGGCTTGCTGGAGCAACGTTATCGCGCCGCCGGAGGTCTTATCGAGGTCGTGATCAAACCGGGCGGCAAACACCACCCGCACAGCCTCGAAGATCCCGCACCGATCGTGAATTTCATCCTGCAACACGCGCGGCAGTGATGGCGCAGCGAGGGGATGATGAGTGTAATTCAGAAACCATGAAGCCATGCCTTGGTGCTGCCGGCAAAGGTCTGACGAGAAAACATCAGAGCTTGCTGGATAATGCTTGGTGTCATTTTATAGCGAACGTGCTCCCCACCGCGAAGGCCTTTCGGTGAGACCAAATAACGCTGCTGTCCAAAGACTATGCCTATCCCTGATTACCAGTCGTGCATGTTGCCTCTCCTCCGTTACGCACGCGATGGTGCAGAGCACGCACTCAAAGAAGTGGTGGCGGCGCTGGCAGAAGAATTTCATCTGACCGAAGAAGAGAAAAACGAGTATCTTCCCAGTGGGCAGCAGACGGTTATTCAGAATCGTGTCGCGTGGGCGCGCACATACATGAAAAAGGCTGGGCTTATTGCTTCACCGCGCCGTGGGTTCATTTCAATCACCGACCGAGGCCGTTCTGTGTTGCGAGAGAATCCACAATCTATCGACGTCGCATACTTAGAACGCTTTCCGGAGTTTATCGAATTTAAGGCGCTACGACACGAAAAAGATGAGTCGCCTGCAGTCACTCCAGCTCGCGAGACCGGAAAGACGCCACATGAAGCGCTCGAATTCGCGTATGACAGGCTTCGGTCGGAACTGGTCGCGGAAATACTTTCAACAATCAAGGTTTCAGAGCCTGCGTTGTTCGAGGAGATCGTCGTCGATCTACTCGTGAAGATGGGCTACGGAGGTTCACGGAAAGATGCCGGACAGGCGATTGGCCGGCGCGGCGACGAAGGTATTGACGGCATTATCAAAGAAGATCGTCTGGGGTTAGATATCATTTATATTCAAGCAAAGCGTTGGGAAGCCACAGTTGGGCGGCCTGAGGTTCAGAAGTTTGCTGGAGCTCTGGATGGGCAACGTGCACGAAAGGGTGTCTTTATCACGACTTCGGATTTTTCCCGTGACGCCGAGGAATACGTTTCTCGGATCGACAAGAAAATTATCCTTATTGATGGCCAAAAGATGGCGCGCCTGATGATTGATTTCGGAGTAGGCGTGGTCCCTGTTTCGACCTACGAAGTGAAGAAGATCGACTCTGATTATTTCGAGACGTCATGACAAAGATGCCGAACTAAGAGCGTGCTGCATTGCACTAATTGCACGCTGGCTCAACGGACTTATGCCCTCGTCGGGGTTCGTGTAGGCGAGGCGGATCGCAAGCAAGCCGGCACTTGCGATTAAACTGGGTTATGCACTCTTCGCACGACCGTCTTTCCCTGTTCATTTATGTGCCCGAGCCGCGCGCAGAGCGCACGGCCCCACCGAATTCAGGCTATTTCGTTAGTCTCAATGATCCTGCGTTGGCTGTGCGATCTCCCCGGCCTGCCAGCCGCCACCGAGGACGGCGTAAAGCGTGGTGAGATTGGACAGCCGCGCCAGCCGGACCGAGATGAGCGACTGCTGGGCGGAGAAAAGTTCCTGCTGCGCCAGCAGCACGGAGAGAAAGCTGTCCACCCCGGCCTTGAAGCGCTGCTCAGACAGATCGTAGCGGCGCTGCACGGCGGCGACCCGGGCTACCTGGGCGTCAATCTGCTCGCCCACGAAGGTGCGCACGGCCAAGGCGTCGGAAACCTCGCGGAAGGCGGACTGGATGGCTTTCTCGTAATTGGCGACCTCGATGCGTTCTTGGATCTTGGCGACCTTGAGTTGCGCTTTGTTGCGGCCCGAGGCGAAGATCGGCAGCGTGATGGACGGCGCAAAACGCCAGGCACCCGAGCCGGAATCGAAGAGCCCCGAGAGTTCGGTGCTGGCGGTGCCGGCGGAGGCGGTGAGTTTTACCAACGGGAAAAACGCGGCACGGGCGATGCCGATGTCGGCGTTGGCCGCCTGCAAGGTGTGTTCGGCGGCGCGGATGTCAGGCCGGCGCGCCAACAGGTCGGAAGGCAGGCCGACCGGGAGATTCTCGATCAACTGCTGCGTGGCGAGCGAACCCACCGGAGGTAAATCAGGGGGCAGGGGCGCACCAATCAGGAGCGTGAGTGCATTGGCGGCCTGGGCCTGCTGCTGGGCGAACGCCGCGACGCTGGCGCGGACGGTCTCGCGCTGGCCCTCGGAAGTTTTCAAATCCAGCTCGGAGGTCACGCCGGCGTCAAAGGACTGGCGGTTGAGATCGTAGGCATGCGCGGTGGCGGCCAGCGTCTGCTGCGCGAGGGCGAGTTGCTCGTCGCTGGCCAGCAGAGCAAAGTATTGCCGGGCGACGGCGGAGATCAGCCCAATCTGCGCACTGTGGCGGGCTTCGTCAGTGGCGAGGTATTGTTGCAACACCTCGTCGCGGAGGCTCGCGACCCGGCCGAAGAAATCGAGTTCGTAGGACGGGATTTCGGCGGCAAGGGCATAGCTGCTGGTGATGCGCGACTGGCCGGTGCCGTTGATATCGCCGGGTGTGCGCTGGCGCACGGCGTCGCCGGTGGCGTCGAGACTCGGGATGAGGGCGGTGCGCTGAATGTTGTAAAGCGCACGGACGCGATCGACGCGCAGGTCGGCGACGCGCAGGTCGCGGTTGTTTTCCAACGCGAGGGCGATGAGCCGTTGCAGGCGTGCGTCGCCGAAAAACTGCGACCACGCGAGATCGGCGGCCCCCTCCTTCGCTGAAGCTTCGGCGGGTGTGTCCTGCGGCAAAGCCACAGGCGCAGGATAGTTCGCGGCGACGGGCGCGGCGGGGCGTTCGTATTTTGGTGCGAGGGAGCAGCCGGCCAGCAAGGCGAGGCCGAGGAAGGAAGCGGTGAACTTAAACATGGCGGGAGTCCTCGGAAGATTGGGCGGCGGATTTGACGCGGAAGAGCGAGAGCACGGCGACGAAGAAGAGTGGCACCAGGAGCACGCCGAGAATGGTGGCGGTGATGGTGCCGCCGATCACGACGTTGCCGATGGCGTTCTGGCTGCCTGAGCCGGCGCCGGAAGTGAGCGCGAGCGGCAGGACGCCGAGGCCGAACGCGAGTGACGTCATGAGGATGGGCCGCAGGCGCTGGCGGGCCGCCTGCGTGGCGGCATCGACCAGACTGAGCCCGCGGTCGTAGCCCTCCTTGGCAAACTCGACGATGAGAATGGCGTTCTTGGCGGAGAGGCCGACGATGGTGAGCAGGCCGACTTGGAAATAAACGTCGTTGGGCAGACCGCGGAACCAGGCGGCGAGCAGCGTGCCGACCACGCCGAGCGGCACGATCATGATGACCGCCGCGGGAATCGACCAACTCTCATACAGCGCCGCGAGGCACAGGAAAACGATCAGCAGGGAGATGGAATAGAGCGCCGGACCCTGTGAGCCCGACAGCCGCTCTTCATAGGAGAGGCCCGCCCATTGGAGACCGATGCCGTCGGGCAGCTTGGCGGCGAGATCGATCATGGCCTGCATGGCCTGGCCCGAACTGTAGCCCGGAGCCGGTTCGCCCGCGATGGCGACGGCGGGCACGCCGTTGAAGCGTTCGAGCTTGGGCGAGCCCTTGGTCCAGCGGCCGGTCGAGAAACTGGAGAAAGGCACCATCTCGCCGACGTTGTTGCGCACATACCAGCGGTTGACGTCGTCCGGCAGCATGCGGAAAGGCGCATCGGCCTGGAGGTAAACTTTTTTCACGCGGCCGCGGTCGATGAAATCGTTCACATAGGAAGAGCCCCACGCGGACGAAAGCGTGGTGTTCACGTCGGCGAGCGAAACGCCGAGGGCGGAGGCCTTTTCCGGATCGATATCGAGCTTGTATTGCGGATTGTCGTCGAGGCCGTTGGGCCGGGCGGTGCCGATGCGTTTGTCGGCGGCGGCAAGGCCGAGCAACTGGCCGCGGGCGGCGAGCAGGGCATCGTGGCCGAGGGCGGCATTGTCGGTCAGGCGCAGGTCAAAACCGCTGGCGGTGCCGAGTTCGAGCACGGCGGGCGGTGCGAACGCGAAGGCGAAGGCTTCCTTGAACTGGAGAAATTTGCCCATGGCGCGGCGCTGCACGGCGCGCACGGACTGATCGGGGCGCTTGCGCTCGGACCAGTCCTTGAGGCGGACAAAGGCGAAGGCCTGATTCTGGCCGAAGCCGGAGAAGCTGAAACCGGTGACGCCGAACATGCCTTCGACGTTTTCCTTTTCGTCCACGAGGAAGTAATGCTCCATTTTCTTTAACACCTCGAAGGTCTGTGCCGTGGTTGCGCCCGGAGGCAGTTGGGCTTGGGCAAAGAGAATGCCCTGATCCTCGTCGGGCAGGAAACCGGTGGGAATGCGGCCAAAGAGCCACACGAGACCGCCGATGATGAGCACATAGACGAGGAGCGAGCGGGCCTTGCGCTTGATGAGGCCGGTGACACCGCGCGTGTATTTGTCAGCCGTGCGATCGAAGACGCGATTAAACCAGCCGAAGAAGCCGGTGTCGTGATAATGATGACCCTTCGCGACGGGCTTGAGGATGGTGGCGCAAAGGGCAGGAGTGAGCACCAGAGCCACCAGCACCGACAGCACCATGGCGGAGACGATGGTGATGGAAAACTGCCGGTAAATCACGCCGGTGGATCCGCCGAAAAAGGCCATTGGCACAAACACGGCGGCGAGCACGAGGGCGATGCCGACGAGGGCACCGGTGATCTGGTCCATGGATTTGCGGGTCGCTTCCTTGGGCGAGAGGCCTTCCTCGGTCATCACGCGCTCGACGTTTTCGACGACGACGATGGCATCGTCCACGAGCAGGCCGATGGCGAGCACGACACCGAACAGCGTGAGCGTGTTGATGGAAAATCCCGCGGCGGACATGATGCCGAACGTGCCCAGCAGCACCACCGGGACAGCGATCGTGGGGATGAGCGTGGCGCGAAAATTCTGCAGGAAAAGATACATCACGAGGAAGACGAGGACAATGGCTTCCAAGAGCGTCTTCACCACTTCCTCGATGGAGAGGCGGACGAAGGGCGTCGTATCGAGCGGATAAACCACCTCGAGGCCGGGCGGAAAGAAGGGCTTGAGCTCGTCGATCTTCGCCCGAATGCCGGCGACGGTATCGAGGGCGTTGGCGCCGGTCGCGGGGCGAATGGCCATGCCGGAGGCGGGCTGGCCGTTGAAGCGGGATTCGCGGGCGTAACTTTCGGTGCCGAGCTCCACGCGGGCGACGTCGCGCAGGCGCACCTGCGAGCCATCGGCATTGACGCGCAGCAAAATGGCGCCGAACTGTTCCGCGGTTTCCAGCCGCGTCTGCGCGGTGACGGTGGCGTTGAGGAGCTGGCCGGCGACGGCCGGACTGCCGCCGAGTTCGCCGGCGGAAACCTGGACGTTTTGCGCACGAATGGCCGCGGTCACATCCGAGGGCATCAGGCGGAAATTGTTCAGTTTACCGGGATCCAGCCAGATGCGCATGGCGTATTGCGCGCCGAAATTCTGGATGTCGCCGACGCCGGGCACGCGGCTGATGGGGTCCTGGATCTGGCTGACGACAAAATCGCCGATGTCGGTGGCGCTCATGCTGCCGTCCACGGAACGAAAGCCGATCACCATGAGAAAATTCCGGACTGACTTGGTCACACGCACGCCGAGCTGCTGCACTTCCTGCGGGAGGAGAGGCGTGGCGAGGGCGAGCTTGTTTTGCACCTGCACTTGGGCGATGTCGGGATCGGCCTCGGCCTCGAAGGTGAGTGTCACCGTGACGTTGCCGGCCGAATCACTGGCCGATTCCATGTAACGCAGATGATCGAGTCCGCTCATGCGTTGCTCGATGACTTGCGTCACGGTGTCCTCCAAAGTTTTGGCGGAAGCGCCGGGATAGGTCGCGGCAATGGCGATGACCGGCGGCGCGATCTTGGGATATTGCGCGATGGGCAGGGTGCGCACGGCGACCGTGCCGGCCACCATGATGACGATGGCGATCACCCAGGCGAAGACGGGACGATCAATGAAAAAGCGGGCCATAGAGGGAAAGGGCTGAAGCGAAGGGAGAGGAGTTGAGAGATGAGGGCGGGTTCAGTTTTTCAGCTCTTCGGTCCTTCAGCCTTTTGTGCGGCCACCTTCACGGGCGAGCCGGGGCGGATTTTCTGCAGGTGATCAACAATCACCTGATCGCCGGGCTGGAGACCCGCGATGATCAGCCAACGGTTGCCCACCGCGCGGGCGGTCTGCACGACGCGTTGCTCCACCTTGCCGTCGGCGCCGACGAGCATGACGAGCGCCTCGCCCTTGCCGTTGCGGGTGAGGACGGACTGCGGCACGAGGATTGCCGCGGGATTGGTGCCTTCCTGCAATTGGGCGCGCACGAACATGCCGGGCAGGAGGTCGAGATTGGGATTGGGCACGGTGCCGCGCAGCATGACGCTGCCGGTCGAGCGGTTCACGGTAACATCGGAGAACTGCAGGGAGCCCGCGGTGGCGTAGGACTTGCCGTCATCCAGCGTGAGGGTGAATGGCACGCCGCCTTCGCCGGTGCGTTGGAGGCGGCCGGACGCGAGCGCCTGTTTCAGCCGCAGCACTTCTTCGGCCGGCTGGCTCAGGTCCACATAAAGAGAGTCGAGCTGCTGCACAGTGGCGAGCAGGGTGGCGGTGGCTTGTTGCACGTAAGCGCCTTCGGTGACTTCGGCGCGGCCGATCCGGCCGTTGATGGGCGAGGCGACGCGGGTGTAGCCGAGATTGATCTCGGCGGCCTGCACGGCGGCCTTGGCGGCGGCAATATCGGCCTGAGCCGAAAGCTGGCTGGCGACGGCGTTGTCGTAGGTTTGCTTGGCGATGGCATTGGTGGCGACGAGGCCCTTGAAGCGTTCCGCCTGAGCTTGCGCGGAAGCGGCGCCGGCCTCGGCGCGGGCGAGATTGGCGCGCGCGCTGTCGAGAGCAGCCTGATAGGGAGCGGGATCGATTTCAAAGAGCACCTGGCCTTCCTGCACGTCGCTGCCCTCGGTGAACAACCGGTGTTGGACGATGCCGTTGATGCGGGCGCGGACCTCGGCGACACGTTGCGCAGAAAGGCGGCCGGGCAATTCCTGCGAGAGCGTGAGGGCTTCGGGCTGGATCGTGAGCACGCCGACTTCCATCGGGGCGGGCGCAGCCGGGGCGGCGGCTTGGCCGGATTTGCCGCAGCCGGCGGTCAGCAGGCTGGCGACAAACACGGTCCCGGTGAAGAGGGCGGTGGTAAGCCGGAGCGAACGGCGATGAGACGGAGGATTCATGGATAAGAACGGTTTCAAATTTGGGGAGCGGAGCTGGCGGACTGGCGCAGCAAGACGCAGGCCGCATCGAGCGTGGCGATATCCCGGGTGGGCAGGACAGACATGTAGCGGACGATGGCCGCGCGACTGTGAGCCACGGCGGCGGCAAAGAGCTGGCGGCCGGCAGTGGTGACCTTGAGCGTAAAAGTCCGGCGGTCGCCCGGCATGCGTTCGCTGGTAGTCAGGCCGGAAACTTCGAGGCGGCCCAGAATCGTGGAAACCTGCCGGCGGGGCAGCTCGAGACCGGCGGCGACATCGCCCGGAGTGACGACCGCAGCTTCACCGCCGAGAATCTGGGCCAGCACGCGAAAGCCATTGACCGTCAGATGCGAGCGGGCGAGTTCGCGACGCAACGCTGCGTCCAACGACTGGCAGGTTTTCATCATTTCGCACAGGGCATGACACTGCAGCTCCTCCGCCGGCGAGCGGGCGGGCGCGCCGGTGAGGAGCGCGGCGCAGGCGGGATCATGACTGAACGGGACGGACATGCGCTGATAATAACCCCGTTCCGGCAAGGGGGGTAAGACTTTGTTGTTTGCGCACTGATAACTATTGGGTATCAGGCAGGGGATGGAATTGCGGCACCTGCGTTACTTCGTGGCGGTGGCGGAAGCCTTGAGCTTTCGCCGGGCGGCGGAGCGGCTGCACGTGGCGCAACCAGCCCTGAGCAAGCAGATCAAGGATCTGGAACAGGTGGTGGGCGCGCAGTTGCTCAACCGCAATACCGGGGGTGTCATGCTGACCGATGCGGGCGCCATGCTGCTGGATGAGGCGCGGGATATCCTGGAGCGCGTGGACATGGCGGCGGCCGGAGCCCGGGACGCGGCCGCTGGCCGGGGCGGGCGGTTGACCGTGGGCAATCTGGGCGCGTTGTCGGCGAGTTTTCTGCCCGCCATCCTGGCGGCTTTCCGCGCGAAGTATCCCTTGGTTGAGGTCAACCTGCACGAGATGAGCCTGCCGGATCAATTGGCCGCGTTGAAAGCGGGCACGATCCACGTGGGCTTTACGATCAATCCGGTGGCCACGATTCCACCGGAACTGGAGCGGACGGAAATTCTGGAATCACGCATGGCCGTGGCGATGGGGAAAGACCATCCTTTGGCGGGGCGCGCCCGGGTTTCGCTGGCGGACCTGGCTGACGAACAGTTTTTATGCATTGGCGAGACGGAGCGCCACGATCTGCACCGGCAGCGCATGCAGGCCATTTTTGCACAGCGCGGCATCAAGCACCGGCCGCTGCGTCGCGTGAACAGTTTCGAATCCCTGACCGCGCTGGTGGCGGGCAATCACGGCCTCTCGATCCTGCTGCCCATCCTGCGCAATTCGGAGAATGTCGTCTTCCGCCGCCTCAAGGAGGATGGGGCGGACCTGGTGCTGCGGCTGGCCGCGGTGCGTCGGAAGGGCGGCGGTTCGCAGTTGGCGGCGAATTTTGTCGAAGTCCTGCGCAGCCTGCATCCGGAGCGAGCGTAAACCGGGTTGGGCGACCACGGCGGCGACTCAGCGCAATTTCGCGCAAATGGCGTGGCGGCGGCAGGCGACGAGGTGGTCGTTGACCATGCCGCTCGCCTGCATGAACGCATACATGATCGTGGAGCCGACGAATTTGAAGCCGCGCGCGATCAGGTCCTTGCTCAACGCATCGCTTTCGGGGGTGCGCGCGGGCACATCGGTCATCGCGCGGCGGCGGTTCACGATGGGTTGGCCGCCGACGAAGGACCAGACGTAGCGGTCGAAGCTGCCAAACTCCTTTTGCACGGCGAGGAAGGCACCGGCATTGCGGATGGCGGCGGCGATTTTCAAGCGGTTGCGCACGATGCCGGCATCGGCGAGCAACGCGGCGACTTTTTTCTCGTCGTAGCGCGCGACCTTGGCGGCATCGAAATGATCGAACGCGAGGCGGTAGTTTTCCCGTTTGCTGAGAATGGTGGTCCAGCTCAGGCCGGCCTGCGCGCCCTCGAGGATGAGCAGTTCGAACAGGGCGCGGTCGTCATGCAGCGGCACGCCCCACTGGGTGTCGTGGTAGGTGAGGTTGGGCTCGGTCTTGGCCCAGGCGCAGCGGATGACAGTGGTTTTCATCAGGGCATTATGCCATGTCCGGCTGACAACCCTATGTCAGGAGCCTGCCTGATCGCGGCGCATGCGGGCGAGGGCCTCTTCGCCGAGCGGGGCGGTGGGCTTGAGCTTGAGGCTGTCGAGGAACTCGCGGGCGAAGTCGCGTTGGCAGCGCGCGTTGATGGCCGCGGTGATGAGCATGGCGAGCAGGGCGCCGAGGGAGGCGAGCGCCATGTCCTTGTGCGCATCCCACACATCGCCTTGCGTGCCGAGATACGCCTCGCCGAGTTCGCCGCCGAAGACCACGGCGGCACCCCATTCGATGAGTTCATAGAGCATCGAGGTGCTCATGGTGAAATCGAGCGGCAGGAAATAGCCCCAGAAGCCGCGGAAATTGCCCACGCGGAGGAAGACTTCGCGGATGGGGTAGGCGAGCAGGAAGCCGTAGGAGAAATGCACCAGCCGGTCGAAATGGTTGCGCTGAAAACCGAGGACTTCATTGAGCGTGACGCCGAAGAGCGAGCGCCACCATGCATCGTAGGGCACCTCGGCGTAGGTCCAATGCGCGCCGATTTCGTGCAGGCAGAGAAAGACGAAAATCAAAGTGTAGCTGAGCCGGGAGAGCGGCAGCACACGATAGGTGGCGATCAGCAGCACGAACGCGCCGAGCACGAGGGCGTTTTCAATCAGCCAGTCGCTGGGGTAATGCGCGCCGATGCCCGAGCGGATGACCACGAGCAGCAGCACAATCCCCAAGGCGGTGACGTAGCGGGCGCGGGGTATGCGGGAAAGCATCGGCCCAAAGTGACGGCGCAGGTCGATGAGTCGAACCGGAAAAAACCGCGACCTAGTCGGTCGCGGCCAGCAGGCTGTGCAGGTCGAGCGGCGCTGTGATCATCGCCAGACCGGCGTCCGGAGTGAGGGGCCATTTTTCCTTGGGCCGATCCCAATACAGCTCGACGCCGTTCTCGTCCGGATCGCGCAGATAAAGTGCCTCGCTCACGCCGTGGTCGGAGGCGCCGTCGAGCGGAATTTTCGCGGCCCGCAGCCGGCGCAGCGCATCGGCCAGCGCAGCGCGCGTCGGATAGAGAATGGCGGTATGGAAAAGTCCCGTATGACCGGGAGGAGGCGGGGTGGCGCCGAGGCTTTCCCAAGTGTTGAGTCCGATGTGATGATGATAGCCGCCGGCGGAAATGAAGGCGGCCTGCGAACCGTATTTTTGCATCAGTTCGAAACCCAGCACGCCGCAATAAAAGCCGAGGGCGCGATTGAGATCCGCGACTTTGAGATGCACGTGGCCGATGCGAACGCCGGGGGCGATGGGAGCGGGGGAGGAAGTGGACATGACGCAGAGGATGGGCCGGTTGAGTGAAAATGCAAAAATACGGCGGTTAAGGCGTAACCTTTGTGAATTTTAGATGGAAGCGACCGCTCTGGCCTGCGCTTAGGTGAGTCACCCAGCCAAAGGCTTGACCGAAGTGAGCGCCAAATCATGTTCCCCGATCGATTGCAGCCTAAGTTGGCGCCGCTTCCTCGGTGTCAGCGCGGGGGACCCAACTTCCCGGTTTAGCCGGGATGGGGCGAACGGCACCGGGTAACCGGAGCCAAGGCCACCTTCAGGCCGAGCCCGTCAGCTAACCTCGTCGGCATTGGGAAGGGCGATCCGCTGTCAACCCGCTTGGGCGGGAGGACAAGGTCACCCCACAGTCCAACTGCGTGCGTGGTGACGGACGGGCAACCGGCCGGCGGCGCGTGCGCGCACCTTGTCTCCTCGATGAAAAAATATTGTGCGACCCTCTGGCGCCGGCTGGTCCTGCGCCTTGAACGGATGGATATCATCCGTCTCGTTATCCTCGGCTACGCTTCCTATGTCCTGCTCGGCTGGTTGCTGCTCTGCCTGCCGATTAGCCAGAAACTGCCCGGCACCGGTGCCTTGAACCACCTCTTCACCGCGACCTCCGCCATCTCGACCACGGGATTGGTGACTGTCAGCACTTCCGGCGCGTATTCAGGTTTCGGGCAGGGAGTGATTGCCCTGCTGATCCAACTGGGCGGGCTCGGTTATATGACCATCGGTTCCTTCACCGTGCTTTCACTTTCCGGAAAACTTTCCCCTTTGCGGCAACGCGTCGGTGCGACGGCGCTCAGTTTGCCCGAGGGCTTTCAGATTGTGGCCTTTGTCCGGCTGGTCGTGGGCTTCACACTGGCGATCGAGGCGGTGGGGGCGGTGGCGTTGTATTTTGTCTTTTTGGCGCACGGGACACCGCAGCCCGGTTGGTCGGCCGTGTTTCACAGTATCTCGGCTTTCTGCACCGCGGGTTTTGGACTGCATGATGACAGCTTCGAATCCTACCGCGGGGATGTGGCGCTCAATGTCATCCTCACCGGCCTGAGCTATCTGGGGGCCATCGGTTTCATCGTGTTGAGTGATGCCTGGGATTTTCTCCGCGGCCGCAAGGCGTGGCTGACACTGACCTCGAAGATCATTCTCGCGAGCACCCTCTGGATCGCGGTGATCGGCACGGTGCTATTCTTCGTGGACGAGCCGGCGGTGGCCGGACTGCCGGCGGGTGAACGCTGGATGGCGTCGCTCTTTCAGGTGATGACCGCCAGCACGACGGTGGGCTTTGATACCGTGCCGATCGGCCATCTCTCGATGAGCTCACTTTTCCTCATCACCCTGGTGATGATGATTGGTGCCTCACCCTCCGGCACGGGTGGCGGCATCAAGACCACGAGCTTCACCGCGCTGTGGGCCGTGATGATGTCGGTCATCCGCCGGCGGGAAGAGGTGACCTTTCTCGGCCGCGTCATTCCGGAGAACCGGCTGCGGGCGGCGACGGCGAATTTCCTGTTTTACTGCATCACGCTCGCGGCCGGATTGTATGCGTTGACCCTGGTTGAGGCCGCGCCACTGGCGGACCAGATGTTTGAATGCGCTTCGGCGATCGGCACAGTGGGGTTGAGCCGCGGCATCACCGCGGGGCTATCCGACCCGGGCAAGCTGATCATCATTGCGCTCATGTTTGTGGGGCGCGTCGGGCCGGCGGTGCTGGGCATGGCGTTCTTTGAGCCGTCACGGGATTTTGGGAAAGACGAACCAATCCAATCGGAGGATGTGGCCATGTAGTGCGATGCTCGACAATCGTATGGCTCGGGGGCAGTCTGAGCGCATTCTCCAACCCCATGAAATTCCTGCAATTCAACTTTATCCCCCGCAGCGCGGATCTGGCGCTGCTTGTCCTGCGTGTCTGGCTCGGTCTCACCATGCTGATCAACCATGGTTATGTGAAGCTGATGGCTTTCGACAAGCTCAGCTCGATTTTTCCCGATCCGATCGGCTTGGGCCAGAAGGCCAGTCTCACGCTGGCCATATCCGGTGAGATCGTGGGTTCGATCCTGCTCGTGCTTGGACTCTGGACGCGTTTTGGCGCGCTGGTGTTGATGATCGTGATGTCGGTCGCGTTCTTTATCACGCATGGCATGGCGCTGAGCGGACCGAAGAGCGGGGAGCCGGCATTCCTGTTTCTGGCGGGCTTTGTGGCGCTCTTCCTCGCAGGCGGTGGACGGTTCGCCCTGGATCGCAAGCTCGGTGGCGGCGCTTGAGCGTTAAAAACGCATTGGCAGGGGAACGGCGGGCGGCATCGTCACGGCGATGAACCGCACGGATCGGCTGGTCGCAATGGTGATGCAACTCCAAGGGAGGCGGGTCGTGCGCGCCTCCGAGCTGGCCGCACATTTCGAGGTGACCGAGCGGACGATTTACCGCGATATCTCCGCGCTGAGCGAGGCGGGCGTGCCGATTTCGGGCGAAGCAGGCGTCGGCTACAGCCTGATGAAAGGCTACCAGTTGCCGCCCGTGATGTTCACGGCGGAGGAGGCGGCGGCGCTTTTTGTCGGCGGCGAGCTGGTCAAACAATTCACCGATGCCTCACTGCAAGGCCCGATGGGCACGGCACTCGAAAAGCTCCGCGCGGTGCTGCCGCGCGACCGGCAGGATCATGTGGAGCGACTGGTCAGCCGCACCTTGGTGTTTGGCCGGCCGGGGCGGTCATCCCCCGAGGCCGCGGGGCAACGGTGGTTCGTGACCGTGCAGCAAGGGGTGGTGCTGCGGAGGCTGTTGCGCATGACCTATTGCGGACGCGACCGGGCGGAAGAGACGCAGCGCGAGGTCGAACCGCATGGCGTCGTGTTTTATGGCGGCGCCTGGTATCTCGTGGCTTGGTGCCGGTTGCGGCAGGATTTCCGGCATTTTCGCATCGACCGCATTCGCCGGCTTGAGCTGCTGTCGACGACCTTCCCGCCCCGCGAGGGTTTTTCGCTGGCGAAACACATGGAGCAGTCGGAGGCGCGTGAGCAAAGCCAGAAGGTGCGCGTGTGGTTCAACCGGCGCACGCAGGAGCGGGCACATCGCGAGAGTTACGCTACGCTCATCGAGGGCACGGCGCGCGACGGTGGCACGGAGTTCACGCTCTACACCTATTCGCTGGATTGGATGGCGCAGTGGCTTTTGTCATTTGGTGCCGGGGCCGAGGCCGTGGCGCCCGCGAAACTGCGGCAGAAATTGCGGGCCTTGGCTGGTGAAGTGGTGGACCGGCATAAAGGATAGGACCTGCGCTGGTTCGAGCATCTCGTAGACGGGCAGTTGTTCCCTATGAGGAGAACGAGAACGAATACGAGAACGAGGAACGATTTTCAGACCCAAAACACTCCTGACATAAGGCTGTCAGGGCGGCGGGGTAGGATGGCGGCATGAACCCTGATGACTTCCCCCTTTTCCCCTCGCCGTTCTTTGCGGGACTGGTCACGCACCGGTTTTTTTCGACCTGGGATTTTTACACGGAGCGGCTGGGTTTTCGCACCGTCGCTGAAAGCGGCGCCGGCGTGAGGTTGTTGCATCCCTGTGGCGCGCAGCTTGGCCTGATGCCGGCCGAGACCGGTGAGACTCCGGCAGAGCTGGTCAGCGGAACGAATGGCCGCGGTTTCTGGCTGACCTTGGAGGTAGCCGACGCCGCCGCGGAGCGGATGCGGCTAGCGGTCGAGGGCGTGCCGGCGCAAATCCTGCCCGAAACTACCTGTTGGCCGCGCGGTGCCTTTGCCGTCAGCGATCCCAACGGGGTGCTTGTTGTCATTGTTCAGCGGGCTTCGCTGGTGAAACGCGTCGCCGCGGTTGCTGCGCCCGTCACGGCCACGGCGTGAAGAATCTTTTGAGGCAGATGCTTGCCACATAGGCAGCCCGCGGTTCACGTTGGGGCGCTTATGGCGTTGCTCAGTCTGCTCGATATCAATCTCAGCTTCGGTGGTCCCACGGTCCTGGAAAACTTGAATTTTCAGGTCGATCCGGGCGAACGCGTCTGCCTGCTCGGGCGCAATGGCGCGGGCAAGACCACCCTGATGCGGGTCATCGCCGGCGAGATGCAGCCGGACACGGGCGACGTCTTCCGGCCCAATGGCGCGGTGTATACGCGGCTGACGCAGGAAATTCCCACCGACCTGACCGGCAGCGTGCATGACATTGTTTACAGCGGCCTGCGGCCCAACGCCGACCATCACGAGGAGGAATGGGAGCGCGACGTGCGGGTCGAGGATCTCATCGCCCACGTGGCGCTGTCGCCGACGGCGCAGTTCGAGGCGCTTTCGGGTGGACTCAAGCGCCGGGCGTTGCTGGCGCGCGCGCTCGCCGGCCAGCCGGACCTGTTGCTGCTCGACGAGCCGACCAACCATCTCGACCTCGAATCCATTCTCTGGCTCGAAGATTTTCTGCTCACGGAAAAGCTCTCGCTGTTTTTTGTGACCCATGACCGTGCCTTTCTGCGCCGGCTGGCCACGCGCATCGTCGAACTCGACCGCGGCCGGCTGGCGAGCTGGGCGTGCGACTACGACACCTACCTCGTCCGTAAGGAAGAGGTGATGCTCGCCGAGGAGACGCAACAGGCGGCCTTCGACAAAAAGCTCTCGCAGGAGGAGGCGTGGTCACGCCGCAAGCCCGGCGCCCAGCGCAAGCGCTCCGGCGCGCGGCTCAAGGCCTTGCAAGCGATGCGCGACGACCGGGCCGCCCGTCGTTCCCGCACGGGTAACGTCACCATGAAGCTGGCCGAGGCCGAGCGCGCGGGCGTGAAGGTGATCGAGGCGGAAAATCTCAGCTTCGGCTATCCCGGTTGTCCGTTGCTGGTGCGCGACTTCACCACGACGCTCACCCGCGGTGACAAGCTCGGGCTCATCGGGCCCAACGGCGCGGGCAAGACCACGTTCATCAAACTCCTGCTCGGCCAACTGGAACCCACCGGCGGCACGTTGAAGCAAGGCACGAAGCTGGAGGTGACCTACTTCGACCAGATGCGGGCGCAGATCGACGACAACAAGACCGTCGCCGACAACATCGCCGACGGCAACGAGACCGTGACCATCAACGGCCGCACGCGGCACGTCATCAGTTATCTGCAGGATTTTCTCTTCGAGCCGGCCCGTGCCCGCACGCCGGCGCGCGTGCTTTCCGGCGGCGAGCGCAACCGGCTGCTGCTCGCGCGACTTTTCACGAAGCCCGCCAATGTGCTGGTGCTCGACGAGCCAACCAACGATCTCGATGCCGAGACGCTCGATCTGCTCGAGGATCTGCTGGTCGAATATCAGGGCACGCTGCTCGTGGTCAGCCATGACCGCGACTTTTTGGACAACGTCGTCACCAGCACGCTGGTCTTCGAAGGCGACGGCCGGATCGGCGAATACATCGGCGGTTATTCGGATTGGAAACGCGAGGTGGAGAAGCGCGTCAAGCTGCAG
This sequence comes from Opitutaceae bacterium, assembly GCA_017988885.1. Lineage (GTDB taxonomy): Bacteria > Verrucomicrobiota > Verrucomicrobiia > Opitutales > Opitutaceae > UBA2377. Next base: position 39,526 of record JAGNQV010000004.1, read on the forward strand.
GCGGATGAAGCGGCCCGGGCCGTGGTCAGCGCAGCACCCGCGACCTCTGCGCGGGAAACCGCGGAGCGTCGGCGGAAGCTTTCCAACAAGGAACAGCGGGAGCTGGAAACGCTGCCAGCGACCATTGAGGCACTGGAAAAGGAGCAGGCGGAACTTACCGCCAAGCTGGCCGATCCCGATTTCTACAAAAACGAGTCCGCGCTATTCACCCAGGTGAAGGCGCGGCTCGAGGCGCTGGAAGCGGAGCACGCCACGGCGTTTGCGCGCTGGGAAGAGTTGGAAGCGACGAAGTAGAGGGACTGCTGCCGATTGGCTGGTGCAGGAAAGAGGTAGGGGCCGATCTCCGAGCGGCCCGTCCGGAGACCGGGCCCTACCTTAAGGCGCGGCTACGGCCGGCGGCGGGAGCGGAGACATTTGTTTCAACACCAGCACCTGTTTTTCGATGCGGCCTTCGAAGTGGAGGCGCACGGTGAGCGGGACTTCATCCGCCGGGACGCCGAGGCTTGAATTCATCGGGTCGGCCTCGACCGATTCGCCGGGCGGCACGGTGAGCTTGTCCGGCTGCACCACGAAATTACCGATGGCGGAATTGAAATCGAGCACCTCGACGATGGCCGGGGCCGTGCCGTGGTTCGTCAGGCGCAGCCGCAATTGCACCGGCGGCAGATGACTGGCGTGCATCGAGGAGCGCGGACCTTCGCTGGCTTCGCCCTCTCCGCCACGTGAACCGCCGCGATGACGTCCACCGCCCATGCCGCCACTCCGCTCCCCTTCGCCGCGCATGCTGAAGCCGCCGCCGAGTTCACCGCCGCGCGGGTTGCGCCGGCCCTCGCCCTCGCGCGGGCTCCAGCGCATGCCGCCCGGCGCCAGCAGGCATTCCACTTCGATCTGGCCGGCAAAAAACTGTCCACGTGCTTCCATGCGTGCGCTGGGCGGCGCAGGGCTTTCCGGGTCGTCGTTGCGCGACCCCATTGCACCGTGCGGAGGGTGCGGCAGCGCTGAGTCGCCGCAGCCACTGAGCGCCAGGCCCAGGCAGGATGAAAGGACGATGCACCAAGCCAGAGGGCGCGGCGCAGAACGGGGGGATAGGCAGGGAGGCACGCCCCTATGACGCCGCGCCGGTGAAAAGGTTGCGAGCAATGAAATTTACCGCGGCGCTCATTCCGAGCGAAGCGAGGAATTCGATGAATGCCACGCAGGTGGCGGCGCGTAGCTCGCTGTGGATTCTTCGCTTCGCTCAGAATGACAGCTCAAGGTGGGCGCGCAGGTCCCGCTGCGCGCCAAGACGGGCACCGGGACGTGCCCGTCCACCTCGTGAGCGTATACCGTCATCGTGCGACTGCTTTTGACCGGCGATTGATTGCAAATGTCGCTTGCGCTTCGCGTTGGCATGCGAATCCGTGATGGTTGGTTTTTCGCCCCATGACTTCCACTGCTCTCCGTCCTCTCCCGCCCCTACGGTGGCTCGTGTTGTTGCTGGGGTCGCTCGCGGCGTTTGCGCCCTTGAGCATCGACATGTATCTGCCGGCGTTTCCGCAGATCGCAGCGGACTTCGGGGTGGAACTCGGCCGCGTGCAACTCACGCTATCGGTGTTCCTCGTGGGCTTGGCGGTGGGGCAGGCGTTTTACGGGCCGCTGGCCGACCGCTGGGGCCGGCGCGCGCCGCTGCTTTTCGGCATCACGCTGTTTGTGTTGTCTTCCATGGGCTGCGCTTTGGCCGGCAGCATGGGGGCGCTGACGGTGAGCCGGCTGTGCATGGCGTTGGGTGGTTCGGTGGGCATGGTCGTCACCCGGGCGGTGGTTCGCGACAGCTGCAATGAAACCGAATCGGCGCACCTCTATTCGTTGCTGATGCTGGTGATGGGCGTGGCACCGATCCTGGCGCCGCTGCTCGGCGGACAAATGCTATTGGTGAGCAGCTGGCGGGCGATTTTCTGGCTGGTGGCGGTGTTTGGCGCAGTGAGCCTGGTGGCGGTCTTCCGCTGGTTGCCCGATACGCTGCCCCGTGAGCGCCGCACCCGGCACGGCGTGGTCGATGCGTTGCGCATCTATGGGCGATTGGCGCTGAACACCCGTTTTCTCGGCTATGTGCTGGCGGTGAGTTGCACGTCTGGCGTGCTGTTCGGCTATATCGCGGGTGCGCCGATCGTGTTCATCGAGCAGCATGGCATTTCGCCCCAGTGGTTTGGACTTTTCTTTGGGGCCAACGCGGGTGGCCTGATCGCCGCGTCCCAGCTCAACCGCTGGTTGCTGCGCCGGTGGTCGACCCGCCGCGTCTTGGATGTTGCTTACGCGCTGCACACGATCGCGGCGGTGTTGCTGCTGGTGCAGGTGCTGTCGGGTTGGGGTGGCTTTGCGGCGCTGGTGGGCGTGCTGTTCATCTGCATCGCTTCCGCCGGGGTGATTTTCCCCAACATCCCGGCGCTGGCGATGACGCCGTTCGGCGCGGTGGCGGGCAGTGCCTCGGCTTTCATGGGCACGCTGCAATATGGGTTGGGCGGCGTGGCGGGCACATTGGTCGGGCTGTTGCACGACGGCACCGCACGACCCTTGGCGTTCGTCGTGGCGGGGTGCAGCCTGGCGGGTTGGATGATGTTGCGCTGGATGGCGCCGGACGTCGGCAAAGCTTAAATCGGCAGGCCGCGGCTGCGCTGGCATGCCGAACGCTCAACGTCGAACATCCAACGTCCAACGAGTCAGGAGGGGCGGCGGCGGATGATCGTTTGGGCTCACCGCACGAGGAAGTCGTGGGCGCTGTCGCCGTGCGGGGCTTGGTGCACGGGGATGCGCGTTGCCGACGTTTTGAGCAGCCGGAAAAAAAGACTGCCGGCCGCACAGTCGGGGACACGCGGGTGGGCGGTCGAGTCGGCGGCTGGCGCGGATTTTGGATCAGGCGCCGGCATCAGAAACAGCGGCGGGTGTTCGAACATTTCATTTGGGTGCATGGGTGGCGTGGGTTTGGAGAAACCCGCCCTGCCTGTGCCGGTCACCGCGGAGCCACAAAAAAGCCCCTCCGGTGTGGCACCGGAGGGGCGAGAGTCGTTGGGACGATCAAGCTGCCTGCGGCGCGCCGGTAACGGCGGAAATAACGACGACGGATGCGACCACGGCGGAAACACCGAGGATGGAAGCGAGCATCGTTTTGCCGGTGAGGATCATGAAAGGAAGGCGAAGAAAGAAGAAATCAGCGGACGCTGTCGAGTGGGATTTTTAACCGCGAAGAGCGCAAAGGACGCGAAGTGCAGTAAAGGTGCGGCGGAAAGTCTTGGCCGCAAAGAGGCGCAAGAGGCGCAAAAAATCGGAGCACTTTTAGATTATGGGCCCGTAATTTCGGGCGCCGTTAGTTGTTCGCGGTCGGCCCGGCGGTCCGACCCTACCGGCGCTGCCGCGCCAAAGTCCAAAGTCGGGGGCGTTTGGTATTAACGCTTAAACCTTACGGCTGATCGTTTCCTCAACACACGCGGCCGCGCTTGCCGGCGCGGGTGTTGGCGATGGGACTTTCTCCGATCCAGCGTTCGTCGATCGGCTGGCTGGCGCGTTGATAGCGCGTGTCGGACGAAAGGCGCAAGCGGTCGGTGTGGTTGTCGAGGCCGGCGTGCACGAGGGTCATGCCAAAGGTGATGAAGTCGCCGGCTTTCCATTCAGGCGCGGTGAGCCAGCGGCCGCCGAGTTTTTCGCGCAGGGTCGCGGGATTTTTGCTGAGAAAACCGGGGTGACTCCAACCGCCCTTGGTGATGACGGCCTCGACTTCCTCCGGGCGGTTTTCGCAGTAGGCGTCCACATCCACCTCTAGGTAGGAGTTGATGCGGTCGGATTTTTTATGCGAACCCTCGAGCAGCATGACGCCGCCCATTTCCAACGGGGTGTCGCCGTAGGGAATCCAGCAGGTGAGGAGCTGGTGGGTGCCGCGCCCCATGTAAACAAGATCGCAGTGCGGCGTGGAACCCTGGCCGCGGCTCAAGGCGCGAAACCAGGTATAATCGAAATGCCGGACGGGTTCGCCAAAAAGATTGGCGTAGAAACCGAGCAGCTCGGGTCCGTAAACCACCCGTTCCACCGCGACATTGTTTTTGGCGAGGTCGCCGCGATAGTTGGTGGTTTTTCCGGTGCACCCAACGCCCTCGATCGCCGGATACGCCGGGTCGAGCCAACCGTCGGCGGCGAGGCGGTCGCACACCGAGGCGCGCGCGGTGCGGATGAGCGCAGGATCGAAAAAACCGGGAACGTAAAGGTAACCGTCCTCCTCCAGCCGTCGGCGGAGCTCGGCCGGTTGATCAAGGCAGTCGGCTGAACTGCGGACGAAGCCAAAGGCCGCGTCGGAGGGGTCGAGCTCATGGCCGCAGGAGGAAACAGGGAAGGTGACAGGCATGAGGGGAAAGGAGGAAGCGAAAGAAAGCGAAAGGCTGAGTGGATCCGACTGGGGGGATAAATCGAACAAACGGGGAACGGGACGAAAGACGAGCAGGATTTGGCGGTGGCGGTTGCAAGGAACGCAGGGAAGGATAAACCAACTTTGCCATGAATCTCATCGAGACTGAACGCCTCAGGCTGAGGCCATTTACGGAGGACGATGCGGCTTTTGCCCTGGAGTTGGTCAATGATCCGGCGTGGGTGCGTTTTATCGGCGACCGCGGTGTGCGGACGTTGGCCGACGCACGCGGTTATATCGGGAAAACTCTGACGCATTATGCGCAGCACGGATTTGGTGCCTACGTGGTCGAACGGAAGAGCACCGGCGAACTGGTCGGCAATTGCGGGTTGTTCAAGCGCGAGGGACTGACAGGGGTGGACCTGGGTTTCGCGTTTTTGGAACGGTTTCGCGGCCAGGGTTACGCGTTGGAAGCGGCCACGGCGGTGCTGGCGCTGGCGCGGGACCGGTTTGGCTTGAAGCGGATCGAGGCCTACACCGTGGCGTATAACCTCCGCTCGATCGGATTGCTGGAAAAACTGGGGCTGAAACTGGAAAGGACCATCCGCATGCCCGGGGACCGTGAAGATGTGAGCCAGTATACGTTGGAGTTTTGAGCAAAACTTAAGCCAGTCTGGCCAAGCTTAGCAGGACGGCGCGCCCCGCCGCGGCAAAAGCGGAGGGGTCGGAGCGTGCGGCCGCCTCGCTGGCGAGACCACACTGTGCCGCCAGGGCGGCGTCGCCAAGAAACAGGGCACTGGTGTGGAGATAATGAATCAGCCGGCGTGCGGCGGCGGTGTGGCCGGCATCGAGCGCCGCGGCGAGGTCGTGACCGATGCCCGGAAATTCCTTGCGGACGAGGGCGCACACGTCCACCGCGGGGGTGCTGGAGCGCAGCACCGTGAAGACATCGGTCGTTGCCTTGGGCGCCAGCGCGGTGACGAGCGCATGTAACGACACGGGCTTTTCCAGGAAAAGTTCCATGCCGGCGGCGAGGGCGGCGGCGCGGGTGGCAGGAATCACCTCGGCGGAGCAGCCGATGAGCCGGGGCGGGTTGATGCCGGCGCTGAATTCGCGAGCGAGGGCGATGCCGTCGATGCCCGGCAGGTTGACATCGAGCACAACGACATCGAAGCGCTGCTGGGCGTGGGCGGCGCGGGCGGCAAGGCCATCGGCGACGGCCGTGACGTGGTGTCCAGCCTGACGGAGGGCTTCGGCGAGCACTTCACGCGCGGCGGTGTTGTCCTCGGCCAGAAGGATGGCGAGGCTCGCGACCGGCACGGCGGCAGGGGCGATCGCCGGTGTGACCGCGGGCGCGGGCGCCCGGGCGAGAGGGAAAGGCAGTTGCACGGTGAAGGTGGAGCCACCGCCCGCCCGGTTCGCGGCGGCCACGTTGCCACCCATGAGTTCGCACAACCGGTGGACGAGGGCGAGACCGACGCCGGTGCCTTCGCGGGTAAAGGTATCGCCGGCGTCAAGCCGCGTAAAGAGCGTGAAGAGCCGGGAGATTTTTTCGGGAGGCAGGCCCGGCCCGGTGTCCTGCACACAGAAAGTGAATTGCGCCTGGCCGGGGGCGGTGGCACTGGCGGTGACATCCAAACGCACTGCGCCGGCGGTGGTATACTTGATGGCGTTGCCGAGGAGGTTGCCGAGGATTTGCCGCAGCCGGGCCTCGTCGCCGTGCAAACCGTCGGGCGTGCCGGGAGTGACGTTGAGGTGCAAGGCCAGGTGCTTGGCTGCGGCGAGCGGGCGCATGTTGTCCTCGACGCAGGCGAGGGCGGTCGCGAGCGAAAAAGCCTGCGGCCGCAGACTGAAGTGGCCGGCCTCGATGGTGCCGAGGTCCAACAGGTCGTTGACGAGCCGGAGGAGCAGCCGGCCTTGCGCATCAATGGCGGCCGCGTGACGGGCGGCGACCGGTTCGGTGTGCAGGAGCTCGGCGCGGCCCAGAATGGTCTGCAGCGGCGTGCGCATTTCGTGGCTGAGAAAAGCAAGGAACTCGGTCTTGGCCCGGTTGGCCGCCTCGGTGCGCTCAATCTGCAGGGTCCGCCCGGCGTCCACGGCCTGTTGCCAGGACAAGACCAGGCCGCCGGCAATGAAGATGGAAAAGATGACGCTGATCCAGGCGGTGGCGCGGCGTGCGGCATCGAGCCGGTCGTGCCACCAAGCCAGGGAATATTCCAATCCGACCCAAACGGAGGGTGCGCTGGCTCCCTCCGCATTGACCGGTGCGACGGCGGTCACCAGCGGCCATTGGTCGGCCGCCGTGCCCACGGCAAAAAAAGCGCGGCCCAAAGGAATTTGCCTGAGCTCATCCGCGGTGGCCGGGCGGTGGTAGCGAATCTGGTTTTCAGCGGTCTCAGGCGCTTCGGGTCTGCCGCGGGCGAGTGAGTAAATGTGGCCGTCCTGCAAGCGCCAGACTTGGACGACGCGCAGCCCCGCATCCGTGGCAAACTCGGCCAGCAGCCGCGTGCGGAGTTGATGGCTGGCTTCGGTCGAGAGCGTTTCGCCACGGGCGAGCGCGAGGACGGCGGGATGAAGGGCGAGTTTTGCGGCCCGCTGACCCAGGCGCTGGTGCCAGGTTTGTTCGGTGCGGCGGATGTTGGCCTCTGCGATGCGTGGATTGAACAGAGGAATCATGATGAGCAGCACGGCAAAGCCCAGCGTCAGCCGGCTGCGCGCGGCGGTTGCCCACATCCCGGCGACGGCCAATCCGATCACGATCAACCAAGGCACGGCGGTGCGCAGCGGATCCCACTCCGGCGCGACCGGTCGTGGGCCGAAGAGCCAGCCCGTCAGCATCAGCGCCACGGCCATAATTTGCAGGGTGAGCCGCGCAAACCAAGGCCGGTGGGGGGAGCGCCGGATCCAGCACCAGAGCTGCCAGCCGGCCGTCACGCTGATCAGCACGGGCACCACGCTGCCGCCCCACAAGACAATGGCTGAGCAGATCGTCGCGCTGACGCCAGCGGGCAGAAACGGGCCCATGATCATGCCACCCAAGGTAACGAGGAAAGGGAGATGGGTTGTCACCGGCCAGCGGCGGCCGTGCAGGGCGGCGTGCAGGGCGCGCGCACTTTCCCACAAAGCGGCGAATTTGACGAAGGCGAGCAGTGCGAGCACCTGTGCGCTGGTTGCACTGCCATCGACAAAAAAACGGCTGAGGGCCTCGAAGGCCGATTGCACTGCACCGAACAGCACCAGCATCATGGCCGCGCGCCGGTTCAGGGCGCCGGGCAGCCCCGCGCCCAGCCAGCCGATCATGGCGTTCACGATCCAGCCGAGACCGGTGAGGAAAACGAGATATTCGTGCTGCATCGAGGAAGTGGCGGCAGGCGGATATTACCTTAATCGCGACCGTCGCGCGTCAGGCGGGTGCCCTGATCCGGGCTTAGGGGCAGCCCTTAGCCGGAACCATGCAGCGAAGAACCACGAATGGACACGAATGGACACGAATCGCGAAGCGAGCCGGGGGCTTGGCTAGTGCATAGCCGATGCGCCGTTCAGTGAGTTCGGTTGGCAGCTCTGTTCGCCTCATTTCCATTCAGGTTCATTGGGGTCCATGCGTGGTGGGATTGAATGGATCCGGCTTAGCCAGTGGCCGACTCCTGTGCCCAAGTGGCGGCCCGGGCGACCAGCTCGGTATGGGTTTGGAGCCCGAGCTTGTTTTTGATGTTTTCGCGGTGGGTCTCGATGGTCTTGAAGCTGACGTTAAGTTTCTCGGCGATATCGCGGGTGGCGAGACCGAGGCCGACCAGGCGAAACACCTGTAACTCGCGGTCGGTCAGCCGGGTTTCAGCACCGGCTGGCTGGCGGGCATGGCCGGTGAGACCGCCAATCACGGTGGCGGCGATGCGCGGCGACACGGCAATCCCGCCGGCGGCCACATCGCGCACGGCCCGGAAAAGCGTGTCCACCGGCTCCCGTTTCATGACGTAGCCATGCGCACCGGCGCGCAGGCAGCGTTCGGCGTAAATATCCTCGGGTTGCAGCGAAAACACGACGATGCGCAGGGCCGGCACGAGGGTGACGAGGTCCTTGATGAGGGCCAGGCCGTCGTCTTCTTGCATCATGAGGTCCATCAGCAGCAAGTCCGGCGGTTGTCGCTCGATGGCGGTGCGGGTTTCACGGGCGGAAGCCGCGCCGCCGATGACGACAAAATCCGGTTGCTGCTCCAGCAGGGTGACCAAGCCTTCGCGCATCACCGGATGATCCTCGGCTACGAGCACGGTCAGACGGGGCGGAACGTTGGACGGTTCGATCATTGCTGGCGGGGTAAGTGCAGCAAGTCGGTTGCATTGACGGGTCGCAAGTTTTTATCCGGCCTAAGCTAAGGGCTGCCCTTACTAAGGTTTAAGGGTCTGCACCCGATGCCGATGGCGGCCGATCTGCTAGACTGGGCATCGCATAGCAACTGCCGGCCGGGTATTTATCATGAAAAACATTCTCCACGGTTCACTGGTCTCCGCAATCTTCACCCTGGCCCTTGTTTGTCCCCCGGTCCGGGCGGCCATCGTAGTCACCACCGACTATCGGGATAGCGCGCCGGCCTATGCGGTGGCTCAAGATGATTTGTTTCAAACGCACTTAAAGGGACTGGAGCTCGAGGGGGATTTATTCGATCGCCATATGGACATCAATGAACTGGTGGACGGCCAGTTTGGCGATTTGGGGGCGGGCTCTACTGCGGGCACCGCAGCCGTGGCCGCAGGCGGGGTGTTGATCTTCGTCTTGAATTTGGATGAGAGTCCGGAGGGTTATGACCTGACGGCGCTGCGCTCCTTTGCCGGATGGGACAGTAGCGGGGATGGACAGGAATACACCGTCGAATACGCCACCGTTGATACTCCCAAAGACTTCCAGACCTTGATAACCGTGGGGCCATTCAATCCCGGCTATACAAACAACAACAGTAGCACGCGCGTGACGTTGACCGACAGCGAGGGAATGCTCATGCACCGCGCGGCGGTCATCCGGATCACCTTCACTGCATTTGAGAATGGAGCGACTTATTACCGCGAGTTCGATGCCATTGGGGCCCCGGCTTCGGCGGCCACCGCCCAGGTGCCGCAATTGCTCAACTACCAGGGTCGCGTAGTGGTTGGCTCGAGTAATTTCAACGGCACCGGACAGTTCAAATTTTCGCTGGTGGATGGCGGAGGCAAGATGACCTATTGGAGCAACGACGGCAGCGGGCTGGGCGGTGAACCGCCGGATACCGCCGTTGCACTACCAGTGGTGAACGGGCTTTATTCCGTCCTGCTCGGTGATACCGCGTTGGGCAATATGCTGGGCATTCCGGCGCAGGTTTTCACCCATGCCGACGTGCGCTTGCGTGTGTGGTTCAACGATGGCGTCAACGATTTTCAATTACTCTCGCCCGATCAGCGCATCGCCGCCGTGGGCTACGCGATGGTGGC
>JAGNQV010000249.1:0-1600 GCA_017988885.1 Opitutaceae bacterium
ATCGTGCTGGGCTCGGGTGAAAAGCGCTACGAAGAAGCACTGCGTGCGCTGGTGGCGAAGTGCCCGGAAAAAATCGCACTGTGCGCCAAGCTGGACGAAAATATGAGCCATCTGATCGAGGCCGGTGCCGATTTTTTCCTGATGCCCTCGTTGTTTGAGCCCTGCGGACTCAATCAGATGTATTCGCAGGCTTACGGCACAATTCCGCTGACAAGCCGCGTGGGCGGGCTGGCGGACACGGTGGTCGATACCGATGAAGACGCGGCCGATGGCACCGGGCTGACTTTTCCCCCAACAGCCGAGGGAATGGCGGAAGCACTGCAGCGTTCGCTGGTGCTCTTTGCCGACAAGGCACGCATGGCAGCGGTGCAAAAACGTGGCATGGGGCGGGACTTTAGCTGGGCCAAGGCCTCGGCCGCCTACGAGCAACTCTATCAGGACGCCCTCTAACGCCTGTGAGTGTGCTGCTTTGGTTTCGGCAGGATCTACGCCTGCAAGACAATCCCGCCTTGCATGCGGCGCTCCAACTGGGCCGGCCGGTGGTGCCGGTTTATATTCTGGATGAGGCGGGTGAAGGCCGCTGGGCGCCCGGTGCCGCTTCGCGCTGGTGGCTGCATCATGCCTTGGCGAGTTTGGATGCGTCGCTGCGGGAGTTGGGCTCACGGTTGACGATCGCCCGCGGCGATTCGTTGAGCGTGTTGACTGGGCTGCAGCGTGCCACGGGCGCGACAGCGGTGTGCTGGAATCGACGCTACGAACCGGCGATGATTGCGCGCGACAAGATCATCAAAGCTGCGTTAACCGCCGCGGGGATCGAGGTGAAGAGCTACAATAGCGCGCTGCTGTTCGAGCCGCATACAATCGCGAACAAACAGGGCCGGCCGTTTCAGGTGTTCACGCCGTTTTGGCGGCATTGCCTCGAACAGCCAGTGATCGCGCCGCAGAAATTTTCGGGGAAAAGCATTCCCTCGCCGATAAAATGGCCGGCCTCGTTGGCTCTGGCAGAGTTGGGGCTGCGTCCGCGTATTCCGTGGGCGACCGGGTTGGCTGAAAATTGGCAGCCGGGGGAGCAGGGTGCTTTAAGCCAGTTGAAGCGGTTTATGGTGCGAGGCGCTGAAGCTTATGCCGCAGAGCGCAATTTGGCGGCGGTGAATGGCACTTCGCGGCTTTCGCCATGGCTGCATTTTGGGGAAATCGGTCCGCGCCAGATCTGGGCGGCATTGCAGATGCAATCGAAAGCCTCGGGCGTCTTTCCGGCCAGCAACGGGGCGAGGGTTTTTCTCAGCGAGATCGGTTGGCGGGAGTTTGCGCATCACCAGCTTTATCACTTTCCCCACACACCGGAGCAGCCGCTGCGCGAGGAGTTCGCGCGCTTTCCTTGGGCGCAGGACCCGGGCGGGCGAATGCTCCGGGCGTGGCAACGCGGGGGCACGGGCTATCCACTGGTCGATGCCGGGATGCGGCAGCTTTGGCATACCGGGTGGATGCACAATCGTGTGCGAATGGTGGTGGCATCATTTCTGGTGAAGCACCTGCGGTTGCCGTGGCAGGAAGGCGCGGCGTGGTTTTGGGATACTTTGGTGGATGCCGACCTCGCGAA
>JAGNQV010000249.1:1700-3545 GCA_017988885.1 Opitutaceae bacterium
ATACCGGGTGGATGCACAATCGTGTGCGAATGGTGGTGGCATCATTTCTGGTGAAGCACCTGCGGTTGCCGTGGCAGGAAGGCGCGGCGTGGTTTTGGGATACTTTGGTGGATGCCGACCTCGCGAATAATACGCTGGGTTGGCAATGGAGCGCAGGTTGCGGGGCGGATGCAGCGCCTTATTTCCGGATATTTGCGCCGGTGCTGCAGGGTGAGAAATTTGATGCCGAAGGCGCCTATGTGCGCCGCTGGGTGCCGGAACTGGCGTTGCTGCCAGCGAAGTGGATTCACCGGCCATGGGCAGCTCCGCCAGAGGTGCTGACGCAGGCGGGAGTTGAATTCGGCCGGAATTATCCGCGACCGATCGTGGATCACGGCAAAGCTCGGGCGGAGGCGCTCGCAGCCTTCAAGAGTCTGCGACGAACGGAGGTATCATGAGTGCAAGGGTGTTCAGTCGCAGCGTGCGGATTGAGCGGCCGGCGGACGAAGTGTTTGCGTGGCACGAACGGCCGGGAACGTTTGCGCGGCTGGCTCCACCCTGGGAACAAATTAAATTAGTGGGAGCTCATCCGGGGATACGCGCCGGCGCGCGCGTCACGGTGCGCTCGAAGATCCTGGGGTTTACGAGCGAATGGGTCGTGGAGCACTGCGATTATGTCGCGGGTCGGCAGTTTCGCGATGTGATGCGGAAAGGGCCTTTTGCCCGTTGGGAGCATTTGCATCGCATCGAACCCGAAGGTGAAAACGCCTGCACTTTGACGGACCAGATTACGTTTGAATTGCCGTTGGGTGCGCTCGGGCGGGGGTTGGCCGGAGCATGGGTGCAACGCAAGCTGGCGCGGATGTTCGCCTATCGCCACGCGGTGACCAAGGCTGATGTTGAAGCGGCAAGTCGCTACGCGTTGGAGCCGCGCCGGCGGGTGTTGGTTTCGGGGGCATCGGGTTTGGTCGCGCGGGCGTTGATTCCTTTTTTGGAGTCCCAGGGCCATGAGGTGCTCCGGCTCGTGCGACGCCGGCCCCAATGTGCGGCTGAGATTTTTTGGCAGCCCGAAGCGGGCGAGCTGGATGTGGTCAGCGCGGGGCGCGTGGATGCGGTGATTCATCTGGCGGGGGAGAATGTCGCGGGCGGTCGTTGGACCTTGGCGCGCAAAGCCGCGATCATGGGCAGCCGGGTCGAGGGGACTCGCACACTGGTCGAAGCCTTGCAGCGGCTGGAGCGGCGGCCAGAAGTATTTATCAGTGCCTCGGCCACAGGTTATTATGGCTTCGAAAGTGAGCCGCCCGAGCGGATGACGGAGGAGAGTCCGAGGGGGCGGGGATTTTTGGCGGAGGTTTGTGCGGCTTGGGAATCTGAGGCGCACCGTGCCGCGGTGTCGGCGACGCGGGTTGCGATCATGCGATTTGGCGTGGTGTTGACCCCCGCTGGTGGTGCGCTGGGCAAGCTGCTGCCCCTATTTCGTTTAGGCTTGGGTGGTGCGCTGGGCTCTGGAAGCCAAGGCATGAGCTGGATTTCGGCCGACGACGGTGTGCGGGCAATTTACCATGTGCTGATGACGCGAAGCTGCGTGGGGGCCTTCAACGTGGTGGCGCCCATGCCGGTAACCAACCGGGAGTTTACCGCCGTGCTGGCCAAGGTGCTGCGACGTCCGGCGGCGCTAGCGGTGCCGGGTGGGTTCATGCGGCTGGTGTTGGGCGGGATGGCGCAGGAAGCTTTGTTGGGCGGGGTGCAAGCGGTGCCGGTGCGGCTTTTGGCGGCCGGTTATCATTTTCAACATGAGATGTTGGAGCCGGCGCTTCGCCACGAGCTGGGTGCCGAAATGTAAAAAATGGCTTTCCAAGCCCAGTA
>JAGNQV010000072.1:0-10936 GCA_017988885.1 Opitutaceae bacterium
TTCGCCCGGGTGCCGGTCGAGGTGGATTACGCCTCTGAGTTTCGCTACCGGAACTCCCCGCTGTTTCGCAACACGCAGTTTTTTGTCATCAGCCAGTCCGGCGAGACGATCGACACCCTCGCTGCCCTGCGTGAGGCCAAGCGTAAGGGCTACCGGGTGCTGGCCATCAATAATGTTGTCGGCTCCACCATCGCACGCGAAGCCGATGGCGGCATCTATCAACACGTCGGTCCGGAAATCGGCGTTGCGTCCACCAAGGCCTTCACTTCCCAACTCCTGCTCGGGGCCATGGTCGCGCTCTACGTTGCCCGGATGCGGGACATGAGCTTCAGCGAGGGCGTCACCTACGTGCAGGCATTGAAGGACACCCCTGACCTCGTGCGGCAGGCCTTGGCGCAGGCCGGCCATATCCAAGCCATTGCCCGACGCTATGCCCGCTATGACGACATGCTGTTTCTTGGCCGGCTCGCGCTCTTTCCCATCGCATTGGAGGGCGCGCTCAAGCTGAAGGAGATTTCCTACATCCATGCAGAGGGCTACCCGGCGGCGGAAATGAAACACGGCCCCATTGCGCTCATCAGCGAAAAATGCCCAAGCGTGTTTTTTGTCACCAAGGGCGAAATGTTCGCCAAGGTGGTGTCGTCCATGCAGGAAATCAAGGCACGCAAAGGACCGATCATCGCCATCTGCACGGCAGGCTTGGAGCTGCCCGACGGGCTGGCCAATGAGGTAATCAGCATTCCCGACTGTCACGAAGCCGTGCTCCCCATCGTCGCCACCATTCCGGTGCAGCTACTCAGTTACTATATCGCCGTCGAACGCGGCTGCGATGTGGACAAACCGCGCAACCTCGCGAAGTCCGTCACCGTCGAATAATTTCCATTGATGAACATATTTCCCACCCGCGACGCCTTTATCGCTCTCAGTGCACAGGGCAATATTGTGCCGGTCTATACCGACTTGATGGCCGACTTTGAAACGCCTGTCTCGGCCTACGCCAAGCTCAAGGAGGCCGGTCCCTCCTATCTCCTCGAGTCCGTCGAAGGCGGCGAAACTCTCTCGCGCTATAGTTTCATTGGTTGCCGTCCCCGGAAAATTTTCATCTGCGGACCCACGACCACCGAAATCCGCGTGCCCGGCCAAGCGGTCGAGACAATCCCGACCCCCGGTGATCCACTCACACTTATCGCCAAGGAGATGGCCGGCTACAAACCCGTGAGTCTGCCCGGCCTGCCGCGCTTCACCGGTGGCGCCGTGGGCTTCGTTGGCTACGAATATGTGATGCGCATCGAACCGACCGTGCCAGTCGCAGCCAAGGACGAGCTGGGCGTGCCGCTGCTGTATTTCATGCTCTCGGATTCGTTGCTGATTTTTGACCGCGCAAAGCAGACCCTGCGCCTGTGCGTCAATGCCCACATCACGGGCGACGCTGGCATGGCTTACGACGCAGCGGTGACCGAATTGCGGGCGCTCTATGCTTTACTGCAACAACCCCGCGAACTCGCCCCAGCTCCGCTCGTCGAACCCAGCCAAATCCAAGTCCCCCCCGGCAATTTCACCCGGGCGCGCTTTGAAGAGGCCGTGCAGAATTCAAAGGAATACATTCGGGCCGGCGACATCATCCAGGTGGTGGGCGCGCAGCGTTTTACCAAACCGTTCACCAAGTCACCGCTCGATCTGTATCGCGCCCTGCGGACGGTGAATCCATCGCCCTACATGTTTATTTTGGAAGCGGGCGATTTTTCCATTGTTGGAGCTTCGCCCGAGGTTCACGTCCGGCTGACCGACGGCCTCGTCGAGATCCGCCCCATCGCCGGCACCCGCAAACGTGGCGCCACGGCTGCGGAAGATGCCGCTCTTGAAAAGGAACTACTGGCCGATGAAAAAGAAAAAGCCGAGCACTTGATGCTCGTGGATCTTGCCCGCAATGACATCGGCCGTGTCTGCCAGTTCGGCAGTGTCACCGTGCCCGACTTCATGACGGTTGAACGCTATTCGCATGTGATGCACATCGTGTCCCAGGTCGAGGGACGCATTGCACCCGACAAGGACGCTTATGACCTCATGCGCGCCACTTTCCCCGCTGGCACAGTCAGCGGCGCCCCCAAGATTCGCGCCATGCAGATCATCTCGCAGATTGAGCAACTGCAGCGCGGTTTTTACGCCGGCGCCCTCGGGTATTTTGGTTACGATGGCAACATGGACACCTGCATCATGCTGCGCACCGCGCTGCTGAAGCACGGCCAGGTTTACATCCAAGCCGGCGGTGGCTGGGTGGCCGACTCTGTGCCGGCGGAAGAGTATCAGGAGACCATCAACAAAGCCTCCGCTCTCTTCAAAGCCGTCGCCATGGCCGAGCAATTTCCAGGCTGAGTTCAGCGCGCAACTGCGCCATATCTGCGCCCGTTAGGCAGCACCATGGGCTTGAATGGGCCACGCTGGCACAGCCAGTTTGTGATTTTTTGCATCCCTACGAGGGAGATAGGCGTATCCTGCTTTGGAACGATTTAGGCTTAGATGATTTGGAATAATCGTTCGGAACATCACTCACACGTAAGCTACTAAAAACTAAAAGGATTTTTATCATGGCCCTAAAACTGAAGCCCACCCATTTAACCACTGAGTCCGATGATATCGCCGAGCCAGCCGCCGCCGTAGCGACCGTCCAACACGACTCCCCGCCCTCATTTTTGGAAAAATCCGAGCCTGCGGCCGAAGCGCCCATCCCCCACGGGGAACGCAGCAACCTGCAGCTTTATCTGCAGGAAATTGGTAAAACTCCCCTCCTCACCATCGAAGAGGAGATCCAGCTCGCCAAGCGTATCCGCCGCGGCGACAAGGCCGCGCGTGATCATATGATTTCGGCCAACCTCCGCCTCGTCGTGAAAATCGCGATGGACTATAAGGACTTCGGCCTCCCGTTGCTCGATCTCATCAGTGAGGGCAACATTGGCTTGATCAAGGCGGTCGAGCGCTTCGACCCGCGTAAAGGCGGCAAGCTCTCCACCTACGCCGCGTGGTGGATTAAACAATCCATCAAGCGTGCGCTCGCCAATCAGTCCAAGACCATTCGCCTCCCGGTCCACCTTGTGGACAAGATTTCCAAAATGCGCCGCACGGCCATGAAGCTCACCGAAGACCTTGGCCGTGAGCCCACAGACGAAGAGTTGGCCATGGAACTGCAGATTCCCACCAGCAAAGTCGCGCACCTCAAATCCGTGAGTGTGCGCCCGGCTTCGCTTGATGCACCCATCGGCGATGAGGGCGATTCTTCCACCTTCGGCGAAATCGTCGGCGATGAGAACGCCACCAGTCCGTTCGAGAGCCTGCAGGATCGCAATCTGAGCACCGACCTGCACGCCATGGTGGATTCGCTCGACGAGCGCGAAGCCGAGATCATCAAACTGCGCTTCGGCCTCGATGGCCGGGATGAGCTCACATTAGAGGAGGTGGGCAAGAAATTCCACGTCACCCGCGAACGCATCCGCCAGCTCGAATACCTCGCCATCACGAAAATGCGCAAGGCCATCACCAAACACGAAGCCATCCGCACTCTGGATGAAATCGAAGAGGAAGACCGTCAGCGCCAACGGATGGACGTCATCCGCGAATTCGTCGAAAGCAAGTCCCGCAAGCCGGCTAAGTCCGGGCGAAACTGAGCAGTCTCCTCATTCTAAAATGAGCAAGGCCGGCATTACTCTGCCGGCCTTTTTCGTGTCGCGGGAGTTAGCCATCGCCTGCCCACCGGTTACACTGCAGATAAAAAAAGCCGCCCGGTCCGCTATGCGGGCCGGGCGGCTTGAATTCTGGTGGAGGCGTAAGGTTCTTATTCCTTCTTGTCCGAGGCGGCATCGAGGATGTCGCCCAGGTTCATCATGTCCGTGCCAGCCGTGCGGCCGATCGCCTCGTAAGCCGAGGTCTCGGCAGCCAGCTGCTGTTCCGAGTAATTCGCAGCCTTGATCGAGAGGCCGAGGCGGCGCTCTTCACGGTCAATCTTGATGACGCGCGCCGTGACCTGTTGGCCGGGCTTGAGCACATCCTTGATCTTCTCGATGCGCTCCTCGCTGATCTGCGAGATGTGCACGAGGCCGTCGATGCCATCCTTGAGCTCCACAAAGGCGCCAAAGGAGGTGATCTTGGTGACGGTGCCGGTGACGACGTCGCCGATGCGGAAGTGGCTGTCGATATCGGACCACGGATCGGTCGCCAGCTGCTTCATGCCGAGGCTGATGCGCTGCTGGTTCGGATCCACGTCGAGCACGATTGCATCCACTTCGTCGCCCTTCTTGAGGACTTCGGATGGATGGTTGACCTTGCGGGTCCAGCTCATGTCGGAAACGTGCACCATGCCATCGATACCCTCTTCGAGTTCGATGAACGCGCCGTAGGTGGTCATGTTGCGGACCTTGCCGCGCACCCGGGCACCGATCGGGTAGTTATGGCGAACCATATCCCACGGGTTCGGCTCGAGCTGACGAAGGCCGAGCGAAATTTTCTGCTCGTCCTTCTGGATACCGAGAACCACCGCGTCCAACTCCTGCCCAACTTTGAGCAGCTCGGAGGGCTTGGTAATGCGCTTCGTCCAGGACATCTCGGTGATATGCACGAGGCCTTCGACACCGGGTTCGATTTCCACGAACGCGCCGTAGGGCACCAGATTGACGACTTTGCCGTGAACCTTGGCGCCGACGGGGAACTTGCGATCGATTTCGTCCCACGGATTCTTGGTGGTCTGCTTGAGACCGAGGGAAACGCGTTCTTTGTCGCGGTTGACCTCGATGATCATGACCTGAATTTCTTCACCCTGCTTGAGCATTTCGCTCGGGTGCGAGATGCGGCCCCAGCTCATGTCGGTGATGTGCAGCAGGCCGTCCATGCCGTCGAGATCGATGAAGGCACCGAAATCGGTGATGTTCTTCACGATGCCCTTGCGGACCTGGCCGGGCTGGATGCTGTCGAGCAGTGAGCGGCGCTTGTTGGCGCGCTGCTCTTCGATGAGCTCGCGGCGGGAAAGCACTACGTTCTGGCGCTCCACGTTGATCTTGAGAACCTTGAAATCGTAGGTCTGACCGACGTATTGGTCGAGATTCTTGGGGGGCTGGATATCGATGTGCGATGCCGGCATGAAGGCATCGACGCCGATGGAAATGATGAGACCGCCTTTGACCTTGGCCTTCACGCGGCCTGCGGCCACGGAACCCTCGGGAAAACGGGTAAGGATGTTATCCCAGTTTTTCTTTTGTTCGGCCTTATCGAAGGACACGAGCGGATTGCCGTTCTTGTCTTCGAGCTTCTCGATGAGCACCTCGATCGTGGAGCCGATTTGGAGCTCGCCGATGTCGATGAATTCGGAAGCCGGAACGAGGGCCTCGGACTTGCCGCCGATGTCAACTACGACTTCGTTCTGGCGGATTTCGGTGATGGTGCCCGGGACAATGGAACCGGCCTTCAACTTGTCGAAGGACGACTGTGCGAGCAACTCTTGCATTACTGAACTCATATGCGGAAACCGGCGAAACGAAGCCCCGCTCCACAGACCCCTCTCCACCGGGATGATCCCGTAAACGGGACCGTTTGGTTGATGGTTAACTGACAGGAAAAGCCGGCGGGAGCGTCGCGGCGACACCGGCTGAACCAATAGCAATGCCGCGAACGGTCAGAATCGCCGTGGTGACCTCCTAGCAGCAAGCAGATTTTCAGCTTATTCCGACCTGACCGTCGACCCGTCAATGAGAGTGAACCAGCCCTTTGTGCAGTCGATAGTCTATGAAATTCTCGCACTGCCGCCACCCATGCTGATTCGCAAATGCCTTGGTATCAACAACACCCGACGTCGCTCAATTTCCAGTGGAATCCATTCGAGCCGGTTTCTGCCGCAACGCCTGCTCCAACTGATCGAAAAAGGAATCATAAAGCCCATGCTGTCCGAGCGCTCGATTGGTCGCGCCCACTTTGAAATCCGCTTCACTTTGCTCATGAAACAAGACCGCTACTTCCGTTGGACCTGCATCGGAGCCATCTAGCTTGATTCTCACCGTAAATTGCCGCGCCGCACCAAATACCGCGGTATCCCGCAAGCCACTCTGCGCCTCTACCCTGCCTTGGGCCATCAGCGCTTTGGTCAGAGTAAAATCCATTCGCTTCAGGGCCACCTGGGCGGCGAAGAAGACCGTTTTTTGATCCGACTCAAAGCTACGAACCTGCGGTGCCACGGCGACAAAAGGACCCGAACTGCCCGTAGATAGAGTGTCACATCCCGTCGTCAGCACTACGCCACTCAACAAACCAAGCCATAGGAGTGTTTTCATGATTTTTGCAGAACTACGCTCAAGCTTTACCGGCGGCAGGCTGTTGCTGCGAAATACAATGCAACGTGCCCAAACCCCAGATCAGGTGATAGCAATCAATCGGAATGATTTCACGGTCTGGGAAGCAACTGGTCAGGATCTCCCGCGCCTCCGTGTCGCGCTTATGTTGGCGAAACACCGGCATAAGCACCGCACCATTGATAATGAGAAAATTCGCATAACTGGCCGGCACCCGCTGGCCTTGAAAACCAAACGGCTTCGGCATCGGCAGAGTCACGATGTCAAATTTCCTACCAGCCGTCGTCCTAAAGCTGTGCAGCCGATCCAAGTTTTCCCCCAGTGGCCGGTGGTTCGCGTCACGCACATTGGGCTCAATGCAGGTGATGAAACCATCGGCCTTGTAGAATCGCGTCATATCATCGATGTGACCGTCCGTATCGTCACCCACGATGCCGTCGCCCAGCCACAGCACGGTTTTGACACCAAGAAAATCCCGCAGGGCTTGCTCGATTTCCGCCTGCGTCAGGTGCGGATTGCGGTTTTTGTTCAAGAGACACTGCTCGCTGGTGAGCAAGAGTCCACGGCCGTTTACCTCGATCGAGCCGCCCTCCATCACCAGGTCGCTCTCGAAACGGCGCAGCTTTAACTTCGCCGCGATTTTGGGCGGGATTGTGTTATCGAGGTCGTAAGGCGGATATTTACCGCCCCACGCCGTGTGCACCCAGTCGGTAACGGCTACCTCGCCCGTCTTGTCGTGTTTGACGAAAATCGGACCGTGATCGCGGCACCACGCATCATTGGTCGGATGATTATAAAAAGTGACCCGTGCCATGTCGGCACCGGCCTGCGCGCAGAGCCGCTTCGCCCGCGCCTGCAGCGGCGTCGCGGCGTTGATGCGCACTTCCTGAAATCTGCTGATCTGCGCTACAATCGTGGCAAAAGTATAGGGCACCGGCCGAAACTGGCCGGGCCAAGAGGCGTATTTATGCGGCCACGAGAGCCAGATGGCCGTCTGCGGCTCCCACTCGGCCGGCATACGGAAACCGAGCTGGGCGGGAGTTTTTGTAGCGGGCATGCTCAGTCGATGTATCGCTTCGTGAGGTTGCCGTAAGCGTCAATGCGCCGATCACGCAGGAACGGCCAATGGGTGCGGGTAACATCCACTTTGCCCAGTTCAATCGGCACGATCAGCACTTCCTCCCGACTAACACTGGCTTTGGCCAGAATCTGACCGCTGGTCCCGGCGACAAAAGTCTGGCCCCAAAATTCAAGTCCGTCGCCTCCCACGCCATCAATGATTTCGTGACCGATGCGATTGATCGCCGCGACGTAGCAGCCGTTGGCCACCGCATGCGAACGCTGGATGGTTTCCCACGCAGCGTGCTGGTTGGTGCCGTATTCGGCCTTTTCCTTCGGATGCCAGCCAATCGCGGTCGGATAAAACAGAATTTCGGCGCCTTGCATCGCCGTGAGCCGGGCGGCTTCGGGATACCACTGATCCCAGCAGATCAGCACGCCAATCTTGCCGAACTTGGTTTCCCACGCCTTGAAGCCGGTGTCGCCGGGCGTGAAGTAGAATTTCTCGTAGAAAAGCGGATCATCCGGAATATGCATCTTCCGGTAAATACCCAGCAGCGTGCCATCGGCATCGATGATGGCCGCCGTGTTGTGATACAGGCCGGAGGCGCGTTTCTCGAAGAGCGAGGCGATGACGACAACCCCATGCTTCTTGGCGGCCTTCTGGAAGGCGGCGGTCGTGGGTCCGGGAATGGGCTCGGCGAGATCGAAAAACCGGTGCTCCTCGCTCTGGCAGAAATACTGCGACGTCACCATCTCCTGGGTGCAAATGATCTGGGCGCCCTTTTGGGCAGCCTGAGCAAGCAGCGCGAGCGTCTTCTTTAGGTTCGCCTTAGGGTCGGCGGAGCAGGCGTGCTGGAGTAGGCCGAGCGTGACTGTCTTGGGCTTGAGCATGGCAAAAGTGGACGCAGCGGGTGTCAGTAAACCACCTTGTTCAGCGGATATTCAACAATCCCTTCGGCGCCGAGCGTTTTGAGCAGGGGGATGATTTCGCGCGCGACCTTTTCGTCGATCACGGTTTCCAGCGCGATCCATTCGGGATTGCTGAGCTGGGAAATAGTAGGATTCCGCAACGCCGGCAGGGCCTTGACCACGGCATCAAGCGAACTTTTGGGCAGATTCATTTTGAGACCCACCTTGGTCTCGGCCTCGAGCGCTCCGCGCAGGAGCAATGCGATTGTCTCGATTTTTCTGCGCTTCACCGGATTTTCCCAGCTCGCCTTGTTGGCAATCAGTTTGGTGTTGGTCTCCAGCAAAGTATCGATGATGCGCAGCTTGTTGGCGCGGATGGAATTCCCCGTCTCGGTGATATCCACGATGGCATCGACCAAGTCGGGCACTTTCACCTCGGTGGCGCCCCAAGAAAACTCCACTTCCACCTTGATGCCCTTTTTTTCAAAATACCGCTTCACCGTGCCGACCAACTCCGTCGCGACGCGCTTCCCGGCCAGTTGCTCGGGCCGGGTGATGTCGGAGGTCTCTGGCACGCATAGCACCCAGCGGGATTTCTGCACCGAAGCTCGACTATAGATGAGGTCACACACCTCCACCACGTCGGACTCGTTTTCCTGGATCCAATCGAGCCCGGTGAGCCCGCAATCGAAAAACCCATGCTCCACATAACGGCTCACTTCTTGCGCCCGAACAAAACGCCCGTCGAGCTCGGCATCGTCGATGGCCGGCTTGTAGGAGCGTGTGCTCGTGGTGATTTTCCAACCTGCCTTGGCGAACAGGTTTTTAGTAGATTCCTCCAAACTGCCCTTGGGCAGCCCGAGCATCAATATGGGCTTGCGATCAGACACGCGGCCAAGGGACACCCCGTCCAATCTTCCTTCAAGTAAATTCTCTGCCATCGCACCACCCCAGCCAACGGGAAGATGTCTTTGACAATCCAATCGTAAAAACTAGGTATTCGACCTCACTGACATGCGCGCCGAACCCAAACCCCTGATTCTCGTTGTGGAGGATGAGGTCGAGCTAGCGAAGTTGATTGCCCTGCACCTTGAAGATGCGGGCATGCAAACTCAGGTTTACAACCGCTCCGCCCACGCCGCGAAATTCCTCCAAAAGAATTTCGCCAACCTTATGCTGCTCGACATCGGCCTGCCCGATCAGACCGGATTTTCCCTGCTCGAGGACCTGAAGGCCAGCGGCAAAACCATCCCAACGATCTTTCTCACGGG
Organism: Opitutaceae bacterium; assembly: GCA_017988885.1. GTDB lineage: Bacteria > Verrucomicrobiota > Verrucomicrobiia > Opitutales > Opitutaceae > UBA2377. Next base: position 9,569 of record JAGNQV010000072.1, read on the forward strand.
CAACGACCAGGAGGCGAGCAAGGTCAAGGCCCTCGACATGGGTGGCGATGACTACGTCACCAAACCTTTTAGCTTCCCCGAGCTCATCGCCCGCATCAACGCCGTGCTCCGTCGCGCCGAGTCGGCGACCGACCTGAATGTGACCAAAAATGTGCGCGTAAGCGACGAGCCCTTTGATTTTTGCGGCGCCACCATCACCCCCGTGCGCTTGGAGATCACCTTCCCCAAGGGAGCCGTCGAGAAAATCGGCCGCAAGGAACTCGGTATTTTATCCTACCTTAACGAGCACCAAGGTGTCGTCATCACGCGCAAGGCACTTATCCATGCCGTCTGGGGCCTCCACGCTGACATCCGCAGTCGTTCCCTCGATCAATACATCGTGAAGGTCCGCGAGCTCTACAAGAGCCATGGCCTCAATTTCGACGCCTTCCGCACCGTGCATGGCATCGGCTACATCTTCGACCCCAAGGGTGTTTCCGCCGAGGGCCGTTAACCGGCACCGGTCGTAACTTGTTCAGACCGCCAGTTCGCAAACCTCAAGCACCCGCTGCAGCGCATCACCCAAATGATCGCGGCGGGTATTTCCACCGATCTGCGGCTTGGTGGTCGCCTCCATGCGCCGTAGCCAAGTGGTGACGAGTTCGGTGTTGTAGGCCTGCATCACCATATCGACCGCCTTCTCGCGTCCGACCTTGGCGACGATCTTTTCCATCATTTGTTTTTTATCCATGGGAGTGCGTTGGGCCTAAACATAGGCAGCAGCTGGCAGTAAACAAGCCGCGATTGCCCGCATCAGAAAAGTTCTGGCTGCGTATAACGCGTGCGGGCCTCGGCCAGCGTGCCCTTCATTTCAAATGACTCCAGCAAGCGCAGCAGCTCGGACGTCTGGGGCGCGGTTTTTTCCGCCGCCACGGTGCGTAGGTTCAAGTTCAACGTGGTGAGTTGACGGTTGATTCTGAGGCGCTCCGCTCCCGCTGTTACGTTTTCGCGAAAACGCTCGGGCTTGAGCTCGGTCGCATGCGCAATCACGCCGTCGAGACTGCCCCACTCCGCCAGCCATTTGGCGGCGGTCTTGGGCCCCACGCCATCGAGGCCGTGGATGTTGTCCGAAGTATCACCGACCAGCGCGAGGTAGTCGGCAATTTGTGTCGGAGGCACCCCAAATTTCTCCTGCACCCCTGTCGCATCGAGCAAGCGCCAGCCCAGTTTGGGGTTCGCGGAAGGCGGCGGCAGCATGATCTTGATCTTATCGTCCACGATTTGGGCAAAATCCTTGTCGCTGCTCACGATCATCACGTCGTGCCCAGACTTGGCCAGCGCCACCGCCTGCGCCGCGAGCAAGTCATCACTCTCCACCCCATCCTGCTC
>JAGNQV010000072.1:11036-13197 GCA_017988885.1 Opitutaceae bacterium
CCGCCATATTCGATGAAACCGTCGAACTCCGTGACCTTGGGATTCAAGTCGAGACTGATGCTGTAATCATCCTCCTCCACCGTGGGCGTGACCTTCAGTTCAACGCCCACATTGCGCGTCGCGAATTCCTGCGGTGTGCCCGCCGTGATCGCCACCCCCGCCGAGCCACCGCCACTGGCATTGCCTGTGCCGACCTGGCTTTGCGTCTGGCCGAAACTTTGCGGGTATCGCAGTTCCTGCGCCACCGTCATCGTCGCCGGATTCCCCGACAACACCGTCACCTTGGGCGCGCTCAGTAAATCCGTGCCCTGTTTTTGCGAGAGCGCGCGGACGATGGCATTCACGTCAAATTCGCCGATGACCCCGGTGATGCTCGCCAAGGCTGTGTTGCCGGCTCCGAGATACGCACTGCCGGGAATCTGCGGTGCATTGTTGATAATGGGAATATTAAGTTCAGGTGCCACCGCGATGTCCCCGGCCGCATCCAAAATTTCTCCCTGTGGGCGAACAATACTGCCCTGCTGGTTACTCGAGGTATTGTTGAACGCGGCCGAAAGCGCCCGGTTGCCCGTCATGTATTTTGCCTGCGCTCCGGCATTCTGCTGGGTCGCCTTGGTCGTGATGGTCCAGTTGACGCCCAACTCCTCCAAGGCGCCTTCCTGGACTTCCATGAACTTGGCTTCGATTTCGACCTGCCGGATATCGTTGTAACGATTAAGGATATTGCGGATGCGTTCCAGATTGCGCGCTGTTTGCGTGACGATGATGGCCGAGCCATCATACGCGAGGCTGCTCCCTGGCGTTGCTTCAAAGTTCACGCCCGCCTGCTGCAAGAAACCGCGCATCGCCAGCCCTTCCCCACCCGTGACGGTATCATTGCTTGCATGGGCCGAAGAGAAAGGGTCGACCGCTTTATTGCCGCCCAGCGCGGGGCCGCCGCCAAGACCAGTCATACGCAGCACCGTGGCACGCGTGACCGGGAAAAACGCCGTGTCCAACGTGGTTGCTCCACCGGCCGGGCGCACCACGACTGCGTCAGCCTGGATTTCGTATTGGTAGTCGACTGCCTGCGTCACAAAATCCAGCACCCGCCTGAGACTCGTGTTGCGTAGCGTGATAGTGACAGTCGGAGCCTTCGCCGCAGGATCCAGCAGCACAATATTCACGCCTTTTGCCGCAACCCCACTCGTGTCAAACTCCTCCGAATCCGCACTCAGTGCACTTACCACGCGACCTATCTCCACCTTGGTGAAACGCACGTTGGGCAGCATGATCTCTTCCAGTTTTAGAGCGAGTGGCGCGGTGCTGGCCACCGCCACCGCATCCGTCGCCCGCTCCTGAAAGACCCCGGGCCGCTGCCAGCTTTTGTCCACCTCATCCAGCAACTGCAGCCGGGTCTGCGCCCGATTTTTGGCCAAAAGATCAGCATGCTCCTGTTCAATCCGAGCAAGAAACTTGGCCGCCTCAGGGTTGTCTGGCTCAAGTGCCTGCACTTGGCGGAAGGTCTCGGCGGCGGCGATTGGCTCACCCGCCAGATATTGGCTGCGGCCACGCGCAACGAGCCGCACGGCATCATCCTCTACCACCGCAGGCGGAGGCGACAGCCCTTGGGCCGTGTTCCGCGTTGGGTCCCTCTGCTTTTGCTCCAGTCGCGCGACTTGGCGTGCAAGTCCTTCGCTCAGTTCACTGCCCGGGGCCGCCTGCTTGTAATCTTCCAACGCATTGCGCGCGCCCAATGCATCTGCGTTTTTAATGTGCGACCGGGTTTTATACAAAAGCGCCGCAATTTTTTCCTTTTGCAGATCGGCCAGCAGACTTTGCGTCAACGGATTTAACGGTAAGGCCACCGCCGCCGCATCAAGACTCGCGATCGCTTCATCGGTGTCGCCCTCCCGCAGGAGTCGCCGGGCGTTCTTGCGGGCTTCCGTCGCACTAGCAATCAACTGTCGCAGCCGGTCGCCCTCGGCTCGGGCCATGGCCTCCGCCTCCGCATCAAAGGCGGGAGTCACCTCAAACGCTGCGACGGTTGCGGCGGCCGGTTCTCCGGTCAGCTTTTTGTTCACGTCTGCCAACATGCGCTTTACCGCCGGATCGTTGGGCGCAAGCACACTGAGCTCGGCCAGTCGCTTGCGCGCGGTGAGAAAATCTCCAGTGTCGCGGG
>JAGNQV010000073.1 GCA_017988885.1 Opitutaceae bacterium
CGGCGGCGAGTCGCACGCGCTCGGCATGGGCATCGGCGGCGACCACGGCGAGGTGAAAGCACAACGGATGGGCGGCGGCATAGTCGGGCACCGGCGCGGCGGGATTGGAATAAAACTCCACGATGATGCGGCCGGTGTCATCCGCGAGAAAGTGGGTGAAGGGCGCATCCTCGCGCTGATGGGCGACCGTGAAGCCGAGGTGGGCGACATACCATTGGGCGACAGCGCGGGCGTCGGTGACGTTGAGGGCGAAGTGTTCGAATTTCATGGGGCGAATGTGATATTCGCAGAAGTGGGAACGCTCGCGAGCCAAAAGCCGGCCGGCGGACAGATGCGCGCGAGTGGATTTTCGCGGATGAGAACGCATCGACGCGCAGAGGGACATGCGCGTCCACCACGGAACGGACTTCAGTGTAAGGTGGGCGGGCACGTCCCTGTGCCCGCCGTTCAGCCCACGCCCCGCCTTTGACATGCGCACGTAATACTCTCAGGAATCAATCATGCCCCGGGTCTTTCCGTCCAAGGGTCGTCTCTATCACCATACACCAGGCTGGGTGCCGGAAGGAGAGACCTTTCATGTGCGCGTTCGCTGCGATCGTGCACAAACTCCGGTGCTAACCGACCCCGCCTTGGCGGACAGGCTGCTGGAATCGGTTGGTCAGTATCATGCTACCCGGCGCTGGTGGTGCGGGCTGTTCCTGTTGATGCCCGATCATTGGCACGCGTTGCTCGCCTTTCCCCGCGAGCCGGGCATGTCGCAGACTGTTCGGCAGTGGAAGTCCTTCCAGGCGCGCCGCCATGGGGTGCGATGGCAGGACGGATATTTTGATCATCGCATCCGGGGAAAAGAGGAACTGGCCGTGAAGTGGCACTACATCCGGCAGAATCCCGTGGTAAAGGGATGGTGTGCGCAGAAGGAAGACTGGCCGTGGTTCGTGGAGCTGGGAGAGTGAAGCGGGAACGCATCGACGCGCAGAGGGACCTGCGCGTCCACCACGGAACGGACTTCAGTGTAAGGTGGGTGCACACGTCCCTGTGTCCGCCGTTTATTCGGCCGCCGGCGTTTCCAAGCCGCGCCGCACCAGCAAGGGCCGGAGCTCGGGCTCGCCGCCGCGGAAGGCGCGGTAGAGCTCCATCGCATCGGCGCTGCCGCCGCGCGAAAGCACGTGCGTGCGCAGCCGGTCGCCGTTGGCCCGGGTGAGGCCGCCGTGCTGCTTGAACCACTCCACGCTGTCGGCATCGAGCACCTCGCTCCAGATATAGGAGTAGTAACCGGCGGCGTAATCGTTGCTGGAGAAAACGTGCGAGAAATACGCGCTGCGGTAGCGGGGCGGCACGGGCGCGAAATCCACGCCGGCTTTTTTCAGCGCGGCGGCTTCAAAGGCCAGCACCCCGTCGGCGGCGGGCACCGCTGCGGCCGCGAGCTGGTGCCAGCTTTGGTCGAGGAGCGCGGCCGCCAGATACTCGGTGGTGGTGTAGCCCTGGTTGAATTTCTCGGCGGCCTGCACCTTGGCGAGCAAGGCCGGCGGGATGAGGGCGCCGGTCTGATGGTGCTTCGCATAATTTTCCAGCACCGCGGGCCAGTCGGCCCACATTTCGGTGACCTGAGAGGGGAATTCCACGAAGTCGGTCGGGACGCTGGTGCCGGCAAAACGGGGATAGCGCACGTTGGAGAACATGCCATGCAACGCGTGCCCAAACTCGTGGAAGGCGGTCGTGACCTCATCCCACGTCAGCAGCGTGGGCTCGCCGGCGGGTGGTTTGGGGACATTGAGCTGGTTGCCGATCACGGGCGTCGTGCCGAGGAGATGGGATTGCGAGACATATTCGTTCATCCATGCGCCGCCGCGCTTCGAGGGGCGGGCATACCAGTCGATGACGAAGAGCGCCAGATGCGAACCGTCTTCGTTGAAAACCTCGAAGATCTGAAGGTCGGGATGATATCGCGGCAGGTCGGTGCGCGCCTTGAACGTCAGGCCGTAAAGCCGCGTGGCGGCGAAAAAAATGCCGTCAATCAGGACACGGTTGATTTCAAAATACGGGCGCAGTTGCGCTTCGTCGAAAGCGTAGCGCGCGGTGCGCACTTTTTCGGAGTAAAGCTCCCAATCGCACGCGGCGACCGGGAAACGCTCCGGACCGGCGTCGATGATGGCTTGGATGTCGGCGGCCTCGCGGCGTGCGTTGACGACGGCGGGTCGGGCGAGGTCAGTGAGGAGCCGGTTCACCTTATCCACGGTCTTGGCGGTCTGGTCGGCGAGCTGATAAGCGGCGTGGCTGGGGTAACCGAGCAACGCAGCCCGCTGGGCCCGGAGGAGCGCGAGGCGGGCGATGAGGGCGCGGTTGTCGCGCGGGCCGCCGTGGCTGCCGCGGGCGAGCGAAGCCGCCATGAGCTTTTCGCGGGTGGGGCGGTGAGTGAGTGACGCCAGCGCCGGCTGGCCGGAGGTGTTGAGCAGGGCGAGAAGGTAGTGACCCTCATGGCCGGCGGCTTGGGCGGCAGCGGCGGCGGTGGTGATTTCGTTGGCCGACAGCCCGGCCAGTTCCTCGCGCGTCACGACGAGGACGGCGTCGGCATTCTTTTCCTTGAGCACATTTTGCGTGAAGGTGGTGTGCAGCGTGGCGAGCTCGGTGTTGATGGCCTTCAACTTTTCCTGCGCGGCAGCCGGAAGCAGCGCCCCGGCGCGGGTGTAATCAAGGTAGTAGCGTTCGAGGAGGCGGGCGGATTCGGCGTCGAGGCCAAGGGTCGTGCGGGCGGCGTAGAGCGTGCGAATGCGGGCGAAGAGGGCGGGGTGCAGCCGGATGGCATCGCGGTGCGCGGCGAGCTGGGGCGCCAGCTCGCTCTCGATCTGCTGCATGGCGGCGTTGGTGTGGGCGCTGGCGAGATTGTCGAAAATGGGCGCCACGCGCGCCAGCAACTGGCCGGATTTTTCCAAGGCCACGATGGTGTTCTCGAAGGTCGCGGGCGCGGGCTGGCGCGCGATGGCGTCCACCTCTGCGAGCTGCTCTGCCATGCCTTGCACGAAGGCCGGCAGGTAATGGGCCTCCTGAATGAGGTCGAAGCGGGGAAACTGATGGGGCAGGGTGCTGGCGGTGAGGAGCGGGTTGTCAGACATGGGCGGAGGTGAGTGGCTTGGGTGGCAGATTCCCGCAAGCCGTTACCGGGTGGAGGTCGACGGGGATGCCGGGATGAGGAGTTGCAAGTGGGTTGGCTGATAAGTGGTGAAAGCCGGCCCGCCGCGCAAGGCCGTCCGCATGAAGGGTCGGTCGCGACGATGAGCGGCGGCCGGAAGACCGGGCGGCCTTCGTGCAGGCACAAAAAGGCCGGAGCGAATGGCTCCGGCCGGTGCAGGTGAATCCAAAGACGCGATGGGCTCAGGTGTGGTCGGCCTTGGCCTTCTTGTAGGCGGCCTCGACCTGCTCCCACGCAGCGATCACCTCGGCTTTGGCGCTGCTCCAAGTGTCGGCGGTGGCGTGGCTGAGCGCGGTCAACTTGGTGTTGAGATCGGCGCGCGCGTTTCTCAGTTCATCCATCGCGGCACTGCGGCTGGCGCTGGCTTTGGCGTCGGCGGCGTCTGATTTCAAATCGCTGATCTCGGCATCGAGCTTGGCGGTCATCGCCGCCGCCCGGTTGCTGAAGTCAGCGCGTTGCTCGAAGGAGAAGTCCTTGAGATCGCTCCAAGCATTGGCCGCGGCGACCTTGGCGTCGCGGTAGGTGTCCTTGAGGTCGGATTTGATTTCGGTGCGGTCGGATTTGGAACAGCCGGCCAGCGCGAGCGCGGACAGACCGAGGGTGAGGAGGAGGGTTGGTTTTTTCATAGGAAAGGAATCGGAAGCAGGGAGGATGGAGGAAACGGCGAGGCGGCTTGGTTATCAGACTGGTGGTTTGCCGCGGAAGGCCCCGACGAGGGCGGAAAGCACGAGCAGCACGAGGAAGATAAAGAACAGGATTTTCGCGATGCTAGCAGCCGCGCCGGCGATACCGGTGAAGCCCAGCACGCCCGCGACGAGGGCGACGATAAAAAAGACGAGGGTCCAGCTAAGCATGGCAGGTTCTCCTTTGAGGTGGGATGGCCCCGAGCCGCCGCGCCGTGTGTGAATCAGGCAGCGATGGCCGGGATGAGTCGTATGCTGCACACACGGACCCGCGTTTCATCGGGCGGTTGCGAAAGAAGGGAAGTTTTTTCGGGATGAGTTTCGGAACCGATGGCGTGGGGATCGCGACCTTCGGCGGGGTTTGGTGCGGCTAAGATTGACCTGCGGGGCATTGCCGCCCCCGATGGACGCCCCATGGCCCGAAGTGTTGTCCTCAAGGGAACGTCACGTTGCGTGCGCTGCCAGTTGCCGCTGCGCTGGTGCATCTGCGCCGGCCAGCACACCGTGGACTGCCCGGTGCGGGTGGATGTGCTCATGCACCACATGGAGGCGCACCGGCCGAGCAGCACGGGGCATCTCATCAAGCGTATCCTCCCCAACTCGGGTCAGCACGTCTACCGCCGTGAGCGGCCGCTGGTGCGGGCCGACCTCGTGCGTCCCGGCAAAACCCTGTGGATCCTGCATCCGCTGGGTGAACCGATGCCGGCGGAGACCCCGCCGGCTGATCTGCAGGTGTTGCTGATCGACGGCAGTTGGCGGCAGGCGCTCGACATGATGCGGGTGGTCGAGACCTGGGGCCGGCGCGTGCGCCTGCCGATGACGGGCGCCAGCCGCTATTGGTTGCGCGCGCAGCAGGGCGACGCGCAGTTTTCCACCATCGAGGCGCTGCTGTTTTTGCTGGGCGCGCTGGGATTGCAGGATGCGCACGCGCAGTTGCGGCTGCAATTCGAGCTCCACGTTTATGCCGGTCTGTGTGCCCGCGGCAAGAAAGCCGCCGCCGCAGAATTCCTCACGACCTCGCCCCTGCGCGCAGCCCTGCCCCACGTCGTGCAGCAGCTCGCCCAACGGGTGCCGCATTCATCATAGGTGATTCGGTTTATTCCGACAGCCCTGAACGCCGCCCCAGCGCGGTCCCCGGGTTGGCTTACCGGAGCCTAAAACCCATATTATTTATCCTGCTTACACGAGGACCCTGGATCTAGGTGGTCCGCCAGACCCGATTGGCATGGCTTGCAGTCGCTACAGTTGAAAATGGGTGGCTTTTGGGACGCTGGGGGCTGCCCGGAGTATGCAAAGGTTACGGCTCGGTAAACAAACCGTCGCATCAAGGTTCAGCGCTTGACTGGGGTAGGGCGGTTGGCTTCGGTAGCCTCAACAATTAACTCACACTTAATCGGATTAATCTGACTACCTAAGACTACCTACCATGCAAAAGAACCCACTGTTAAAATTCCTGCTGACCGGCGCTTTGGCGCTCTGGTTGGCCGCAGGCAATCTCGCCTCAGGGCAAGGCCTCACGACGACAGATATTTCAGGTTTTGTTGTGGATGCCCAGGGAGCGCCCGTGTCCGGCGCGACCGTGACGATTCTGCACGAGCCCTCAGGCACGCGCGCAACCACTATCACGCGGGGCAATGGCCAGTTCAATCAATCCGGCCTGCGCGTTGGCGGTCCCTACACCGTTTCTGCGACGGTGGCGGGGTATTCGATCGGCAGTGTCACCGGCGTGCAGACCTCGCTGGGTGATGGCACCAATGTCATGCTCTCCGCCAGAAAAGAAGACTTGGTTACGCTGGAAACCTATTCGGTGACCGCATCGCAGTCCGATCTTGATGGCAGCACCACGGGCGCGGGCAGCGTCCTCGATGGTCGCGGCATTTCGAATCAGCCGACGACCAACCGCTCCTTCGCGGACATGATCAAAACCAATCCCTTTACCTCGCTCCGCTCCGGCGCGCAGGTGACCGCCTTGGGCATGAATAATCGCTATAATAGCATCAGCGTCGATGGTGCCCGGATTAACGACAACTTCGGCCTTTCCAGCACGGGTCTCTTCTCGCTCAAGAATCCCTTTTCGCTCGATGCCTTGGAGAATTTCAGCGTCGCCCTGACGCCCTACGATGTCACCCAGAGCGGGTTTGCCGGCGCTTCGATCAATGCTGTCAGCAAAAGCGGCACAAATGAATTTCATGGTTCCGCCTACTATTATTACACGTCTTCCGGCTGGCAGGGTCCGGATGTCTTTGGCACCACAAGCGGCCAGCGCACCACCACTTTTTACGAGCGCACCTGGGGTGCGACTCTGGGCGGCCCGATCATCAAGAACAAACTGTTCTTCTTCGTGAATTACGAGAAGTTCAGCAACCCCTCTGGCGGCGCGCCTACTCCCGGCTTCAACCCCGACGCTGCAGCGCTCTCTGCGATTACGTCGCAATTCGCCTCTCTGCCCGGCTCACCTGACTTCGGCACCTTTGGCAGCGGCAGTGCCTCCTTGGTCGAGGACGAAAAGAAGCTCATAAAGCTCGATTGGAATATCACCAGCGATCATCGCCTCAGCGCCCGCTATAGCGAGACCGTGGGCACGCAGCCCTTCGCCCCGGACTTCCGCAGCTCTGGCTCGCCTTCCAGCATGCCGACGCTCAGTCCTTCGCCCAGCTACAGCAACGGCGTCACGACCTTCGATTCCAAGTATTACAACCTGGCGGTGAACGAGAAAGTCTATGCCGCCCAGCTGTTCAGCAATTGGACCCCGGACCTCAAGACTGAGTTTGCCTACTCGCAAAACGACACAACCTCGCTGCGTTCTACGCCGGTCATTCTCCCTGAAATCGTCCTCCTGGGCGTCCCCGGCACCTCGGTGGCTACTGGCGCCGCCGTCACCACCAACACGGCCCTGCTTTTCGGCACCGATTACAGCAGCATGGGCAACGGCGTCATTGCCAGCACGACCGGTTACAGCGGCAACGCCACCTACACTTGGGGGGATTTTACCTTCAAGGCCGGCTTTGACCGGGAAGAGACGGACTTTGAGAACCTGTTCCGCAACGGTTCCTACGGCCGTTTTGTTTACAACTACACGCCGGGTTTCAATCTCGCCACCGCCACACCGCGCGCTTTTGTCCGCAACGTCTCGAGCACAGGCTTTCCCGGCACCGACATCAGCAAGTTTGATCAGACTGGGTTCTTTATGCAGGCTAAGTGGGAACCGAACCCGCGGCTCAACGTCACTTTCGGCCTCCGCTATGACATGCTCGGCCAGCCAATCGCCCCGTCGAATAACCCCGCCATTGAGGCTGCCTTTGGACTGCGCAACGATACGACGCTTGATGGCGCCACGCAGCTTGCGCCCCGCCTGAGCTTCAACTATGCGCTCGACCCCGATCGCAAGATGCAGGTTCGGGGCGGCATCGGCGTTTTCCTCGGCCGCAGTCCGTGGGTCTGGATGTCCAATTCCTACGGCAATGCCGGCATGGGTCGCGGCACGACCACCATTACCAGCGGGTCCATCCCGACCTTGGCTCAATATCTCGGTGGGACTTACAGCGATCCCAACCCCATGTTTAAGTTTGATCCCGCCAGCCCGTTGGGCACCACCAGCGGTGCCTTTACCGGTGGCAACATTGCCTTCGCCGCACCTGGTATCAAGCCACCGACCAATCTGCGCGGCAATCTCGCGTTGGATTATAAGCTGCCTTTCCTGGGCTCCACCTTTTCCGTGGAATACATTCACACCGATGTCATGAAGGCTTTCTTCTATCGGAACATCAATCTGGTTGAGGTGGGCACCGGGGCGGACGGTCGCACCCGTTTCTCCGGTCGCGTAAGCACGGCTTTCAGCGTGGCGTCCATGGTGGGCAACACGAGTGTCGGCTCCTCCGACTACATCGCCTTCTCGCTCGGGCGTCCATTCAAGGATGGCTGGTCTTATAACGTGACTTACACCCGTGGCCGCGCGACTGAGGTCCAGCCTGCCGGTTCCTCGACCGCCACCTCGCAGCTCCAGTTCAATGTGGTGCATAACCAAGGCCGGGAAGAGGAGACGCGCTCCGACTACGAAACCAAGGACCGCCTCCAAGTCACCTTCGGCAAGGAGTTCAACTTCTTCAAGCGCTTCAAGACCACCGCGTCGCTTTACTACGAAGGCCGCAGCGGCGTGCCCTACAGCTATGTTTATTCGGGTGACTTGAACGGGGACGGTTACTCTCAGAATGACGCGGTTGCGGTTCCGACGGGAGCGACTGATGCCCGCTTCGACTTCGGCGGCATGACCACCGCGCAGCGCGATGCCTACCTCGGCTATATCTCCCGGGGTGAGCTTAGCAAATTCGCGGGCGACTATGCGCCCCGCAACTCATTCATCGGGCCTTGGCAGAACCGTCTCGACCTGCATGTCTCGCAGGAGATCCGGGTCGTCGGCCCCGTGAAAGTGGAGCTCTTTGCCGACTTCATCAACTTCGGCAGCTGGCTCAGCAAGGATCTCTTCAACTACGTCGAGACCCTCGGCAGCCCGGGCAACAGCAATCAGATCGTGGTGCTGGGCAATGCCGCTTACGGCATAGACGGTCGTATCCGTCCGAGTGCTACACTTAACACTGATGGCTCGCTCGTCTTCCCGACGGCCTCGCAGTTCCTGACCAACAACGGCGATTCCCGCTGGCGCGTGCAGGGCGGCGTGCGGCTCAAGTTCTAAGCCGGCTCGCTGATCTCTGATTTTGTCCAAGGCGACCGCTGCGAGGCGGTCGCCTTTTCATTTTACTGCCCGGAGTGGGGCGGGCCGCTGGTGGGTATTTGTATTTATGCTACAAATACCACCGCGGTTGGGTCGCTTCGAAGGCAATTTTCCTTCATGAATTTTCCCGACCGGCGCTTTATTTTTCAGGGATGTTTTCACGCTCCGGCGCCGCTTTTTTAAAATTTCCCCTCGGGGGAACGTTACGCGTGTCGTCGCAAGCCAAAATTTCCGCGAATTTTACGCAGAATTTCTCATAAACCTATTGACGGAAGAAATCACGGGGACCAATAGGTTGTGGTCGTAATCGCTGGCGACCACATCCTGTTGTGGTCAACATCGCGTTAATAAGTTTTAGCAACTTATGTTCGCTAAGCTCCTAAACGCGTTAAAACCAACTGTTTCTCACCCAAAATTTTAATTTTCGTCCCCGCCAAAGTATCATGCAGAAGACCTTCCAAGTTGGTGCCAAAACCTTCGTTCTCGATCAGGAAAAAGCCGAGGCCGCCTTCGCCGCCAAAAAAGTCATCAACGGTCGTCAGACCATGTGCTTCAATCTCCTCCCGCTGAAATACCAGTGGGCCTACGACGTTTACCGCACCATGAAGGCCAACCACTGGGAGCCTGAGGACATCCCGATGGGCAAGGACATCGAGCAGTGGCGCGACGAGAAAGCCCTTTCCGACGCCGAGCGCTGGATCATTCGCATGGGCATCGGTTACTTTTCCGCCGCCGAGGGCATCGTCGGTGACAACATCCAGCACGTCGTCCGCGAACTCGTCACCGCCCCCGAGCTGAAGCTCGTGCTTGGCCGGCACGCCCACGAGGAGAACATCCACGCCGACTCGCTGCTCTACATGATTTCGTCCCTCGGCATCAACCCGCACGAGTGCGAGGCCATGTTTGAGGACGTCCCCACCATCGTCCGCAAGAACGAGTTCGTCACCAAGGTCTCGCGCGAACTCCGCCGCGACCTCGACATGACCCAGCTCGCCAGCAAGCAACTGCTCGCGAAAAACATCTTTGTCTTCGGCCAATGCATGGAGGGCACGCAGTTTTACGGCCTCTTCGGCATGGTGCTCTCGCTCTACCGCCAGAACAAGTTTCCCGGCATCGGCCAGATGTTTCGCTACACCCTGCGCGACGAGTCGAACCACATCGAGGTCTTCCGCAATCTGTTCATGGATCTCATCGAGGAAAACCGCGAGATCTGGACGGCCGAGTTCAAGGAAGAGCTGCGCGCGCTCATGGTCGAGGCGGTCACCTTGGAGAAGGAGTTCATCCGCGACTGTCTCCCCGTCAATTCGGTCGGCCTCAGCGCCGAGGATTTTACCCAGTATATCGACTACATCGCGGACCGTCGCCTCGAAGGCGTCGGCCTCGCGCCCCTCGCCAACGGCGTCAAGAACCCCCTGCCGTGGCTGGCCGAGATGATGGACATCAAGAAGGAACAAAACTTCTTCGAGGGTCGCGTCACTGAATATCAAAAAGCCTCTTCCCTGAACGTCGCCGCCGACGACGAGCTCTAACCCCCGACGGGCTCGGCGCCACTGTTACTCCTCCGTTTTCCTGTTCTTAATTACCCCGTTTGTTGACGCACCGCATCGGCGGCGCGTTGGCATTTCCACCGTTTTCATCAATTCCCGTCCACCGTCTCCCGCCGCACCATGAGCAATCCTTCCCTCGCGCACGATCTCGCCCTCAAACGCACGGTCCACGCCCCCCTCGAACAGAAACCGCACTACGCCTGGCGCGACGTCTTGGCCGGCGAAACCATCGAGCTCCCCAAGATCATCCTCCTTTGTCCGCACGGGGAGGAGAATTTCGACCTCACCGAAGTTGCCGATACCCTGGGCAAGGCCCTGACCAACGTCTCGCTCGCCAAGGGCGAGAAGGACATTTTCAACGACGTCAACCGGGCCTGGGTCGCGCGCATCTGCCGCGAAGTCGCCGCCAATCTGGCCGCGCTCGCCCGCAATCAGGCGCCCCTCCGGCTTTCGCTCAACGCCCTTTACGAGCTCATTGAGAAGACCCTCGTTGATAACAACGCCTACTTCGTCGCCAAGAGCCTCCTGCTCAACCGCGCGCGCAAGATCGCCATCGACCGCGAAGCCGCCGTCACCGCCACCCTCCGCGTCATCCGCCGCAACAACCAGGTCGTGCCGTGGAGCGAACAGAAGGTCGAGATCGCCGTCCGCAAGACCTTCCTTTCCCTCCAGCGCGATTCCGCGCCCGCCGTCGCCATCACCAAGGCTGTCTCCGAGCGCGTCCATTCCTCCAAGCAGGCCTTCGTCCACATCGAGGAGATTCAAGACATCGTCGAGGAGGAGTTGATGAAGTCCGGCCATTACAAGGTCGCCCGCGCCTACATCCAGTTCCGCTCCGAGCGCTCCAGCGCCCGCGACGCCGGGACCGAAGATGCCGCCACGGAAGTCTCCGCCGATGCCGCGGCGCCCGCGGCCGAGACCCCCGGGCAGGCGTCCATGATCGTCGTCAAGCAGCCCGACGGCCTCAACGTTTTCTGGGACGGCGAAGACCTCCGCAAGCGTATCGAATTCGCCCAGATCGGCCTCGACCTCTGCCTCTCCGCCGAGGAAATCGAGCAGGAGCTCCGCCGTGCCATCTACGACCAGATCACGCAGAAGGACCTCGATTCCACCATCATCCTCAACTCGAAGACCCTCATCGAGCGGGACGCCGATTTCGCCAAATTCGCCGGCCGCATCCAGCTCACCTACATCTATGAAGAGGTCCTCGGCTGGGACATCACGCGCGACGGCATCGGCAAGCTGAAGGAATTCCACCAGCGCTCCTTCCGCAAATACCTCGAGCACGGCGTCGCCATCAAGCGCCTCAACCCGCGCCTCCTCGACTACGATCTGACCAGGCTCGAGGTCGCGCTCGATCCGTCCTCCGACCTCGAGTTCGACTTCCTCGGCATCCAGACCCTTTACGATCGCTACCTCATCATCGACAAGACCAAGAAACCCTCGCGCCGCCTTGAGACGCCGCAGTTCTTCTGGATGCGCGTCGCCATGGGCCTGATGCTCGATGAGCCCGCCGATCGCGAAGGCAAGGCCGCCGCGCTTTACGATCTCTACAAGACCCGCCGCTTCTGCAGCTCCACGCCGACCCTCTTCAACTCCGGCACGCTCCACTCGCAGCTCAGCTCCTGCTACCTCTACTACGTGGACGACTCCATCGAGGGCATCATGCTCCGCGGCATCGCGGAAAACGCCTTCCTCTCCAAGTGGGCCGGCGGTCTCGGCGGCTCGTGGACTGCGGTCCGCGGCACCGGCGCCTACATCGGTGGCACCAACGGCGAGTCGCAGGGCGTCATCCCTTTCCTGAAGCTCCACAACGACCAGCTCGTCGCCGTCAACCAGGGCGGCAAGCGCAAGGGCTCCGGCTGCGCCTACCTTGAGACGTGGCACAACGACATCCTCGAGTTCCTCGAGCTCCGCAAGAACACCGGTGACGACCGCCGCCGCACCCACGACATGAACACGGCGAACTGGATTCCCGACTTGTTCATGAAGCGCATGGAGGCCCGCCAGAACTGGACCCTCTTCCGCTCCAACGAGGTCAAGGATCTCCACGAGCTTTACGGCAAAAAATTCGAAGAGGCCTACCTCCGTTACGAGCAGCTCGCCGAGGAAGGCAAAATCCACGGCCAGAAGATCGAGGCCCTCGAACTCTGGAAAAAGATGCTCTCGATGCTCTTCGAGACCGGCCACCCTTGGATCACCTTCAAGGACGCCTGCAACATCCGCTCCCCGCAGGACCACGTCGGCGTCATCCACTCGTCCAACCTCTGCACCGAGATCACGCTCAACACTTCCAACGACGAGACCGCCGTCTGCAATCTCGGCTCCGTCATCCTGGAGTCGCACCTCCTGCCCACCGGCGAGCTCGACCACCCGAAGCTCCGCGAGACCATCCGCACCGCCGTCCGCGCGCTCGACAACGTCATCGACATCAATTTCTACCCGACCGCCGCCGCCAAGACCTCCAACAGCCGCCACCGGCCCATCGGCATGGGTGTCATGGGCCTCGCCCACGCGCTTTACCAGCGCGGCCACGCCTTCGCTTCCCCCGAGGCCGTCGAGTTCAACGACGAGGCCATGGAGGCCATTGCCTACTACGCTTACGAGGCCTCTTCCGACCTCGCCGCCGAGCGCGGCACCTATTCGACCTACAAGGGCTCCAAGTGGGACCGCGGCCTCCTCCCGCAGGACACCGTGGACCTCCTCGAGCAGGAACGCGGCGCCCCCGTCGAGGTGCCCCGCGGCGGCCGCATGGACTGGGCGCCCGTCCGCGCCAAGATCGCCGCTCAGGGCATGCGCAACAGCAACGTCCTCGCCATCGCGCCCACCGCCACCATCTCCAACATCACGGCCACCTCGCCCTGCATCGAGCCCACCTACAAGAACCTCTTCGTTAAGAGCAATCTCTCCGGCGAGTTCATCGTGCTGAATCCCTTCCTCGTGAAGGACCTCAAGGCCCGCGGCCTCTGGAACCAGGAGATGATCGACAACCTCAAGTATTTCGACGGCGAGCTGAAGGACATCCCCAGCATC
>JAGNQV010000250.1 GCA_017988885.1 Opitutaceae bacterium
ACCTTGGCTTCGAACAGGCGGTGCAGGCGAAGGTGCATGGGGTCATGTTCGAATACGGCTATGAGTCATGGGTGCGCGGTCTGGAAGTCGTCCATGGCGGCGACAAAGCACTCTACATGCCACACGCTAAGCGCTGCGAGGTGCGTGATTCCGTGTTTGACCGCGTGTGGTTCAACGTCGGTGGCTCCGGCTACGTCGGTTGGGAACATTCCTTCGATTGCCTGATGGAGAACGTGACCACCTTTGCGATGCGGCACGCACCGGTCCTGCAATGGGCTTCCTCGGGGAATGTCATCCGCCGGAGCATCTTCCACGGCAGCGATGCCCAGTGGCATGCGGGCTGGACCAATGAAAACCTCTTCGAGGAACTGGTGGTGGAGTCCTCGCAGAACGACGGCGCCTACGGCAACGGCATGTGGGCGTCGCCGCCCGAGGATCGCGGCCACGGGCCCAACGGTCCGCGCAACGTCATCTACAATTGCAACATCACGTCTTCCAAGGCCGGCCTCTGGATGGGCGGCATGAACGAAGCGTGGCTCGTCCTCTACAACCGCTTTGTGGTGGGCCGCGGACCGGCGGTGGTGGCGAAGACCGCGAGTTTCGATCACATCATCCGGGACAATGTATTTGTGCTGCTGGAACCGTATCCGGCGGCAATTTATCTCGGTTCGGCGGATTGCACGGGTGTCGAGCTGATCGGCAATCGGTTTTACGGTCCGGTCACGCGGCTCATCGGGGGCGCGATCCCACCTGCGGTCAACCGGGACAACCACATCCAAAAATCCGGGGACATCAACCGCCCGCAACCGGCGGTGCGTTCGATTTACGAGTGGCAACAGGCGCACCGTGACGAAATCCAGGCCGCGCAATTGCGGCGGGCGGAGAAGATCTGAGCCAAATCGGACTCAGGCCCGGGCGGCGATGGCCAGCGGACGCACGCTGGGGCCATCCACCCAGCGCCCCTCGACCATGGTATAGAGCGGATACTCGGGCAGGCCGTGTTCATTATGCTGCAGGAGGGACACAATGCTTTTGCCCGCGGCGACACCCAGCAGATCGTTCTGCTCGTCGATACCGGCCATGTCCTCCGATTTGCCGAAGCGGGAAATCAGGCCGATGCCGATTTCGTTGGGCACGTTGTAGCCCAATTTTTTGATCCAGTCGTAGATCTCAACGTAGTAGCCCGGCATGATCACGCAGTCCACGCGCTGGGCCTTCAGCCATTTGCCGAGTGCGGCCTTGGTGAGCTCCTTCGGAATCAACGGAGTGACCCGGTTGCTGGCAAGGAGGGAATATTGCTCCGCCAGATAGGAACCGAGCATGATGCCATGGCTGCGCTCGGAAAAATCCTGGAGCACGACCAGACCGATGCGCCGATAGCCTCGTTCGCGCAATTTACGCAGGCAGAGTCGCATGTTGTAGGCATGGTGAATACAAACGCGGTGCGCGGCGACGTTGGTGACCGAGTAGCCGATCGCCACTGTGGAAAAATGTCCCCACTCCAGATCCGAGATGGGGCCGGGTGTGGGCAGGCGCGGCGAGAGCAGGACGCCCTGGATACCGCGGGCTTGCAGGATCCGGCTGACCTGCAGGCCGGTCATGCCGGGGTTGGTGATCTGGAAAGTCTCGAGCTTGAAGCCCTGGGATTTGGCATAATTGGCCAGAGAGCTCCGCAGCGTGGTCTCGGCTAGGTTGCCCTTATAGGCCTCGGGCTTGTAGTTCAGGACGTAGGCGAGGGTGCCGGCAAACCGGTGCTGGTGATTGCGCCGGTAAGCCGAAAGCGCAGACAACATGGCGTTGTGCGTATAGCCAAGATCGCGGGCGGCGGCCCGCACCTTGGCGATCGTGGCGGCCTTGACCCGCGAATCATTGCGTAACGCGAGGCCGACGGTGGTGAAATGCACCCCGGTGGCCTCGGCGATATCCCTGAGAGTGACACGTTTTTCCATGGGATGGAGGAGAAGCCAAGAGCTACAGTCGGCCGCCGGCGGTGGCAATGACCATGGTGGCGGGATACACCCACAATTGCTGCAGCCGGGCACCAGAAAACATCCGGGCTAACGAGTGCCTTTTATCCTGCGGTGCGAGCGAAAATCGCAGTCAAAAATAATAGAAAGGAAGGTGATGGAATCCAAAGGCGCGGATGGTTTGCGTTTAGACGGAAGGTTGGTTCGCCCAAATTTCCACGGGTAGGATATCGGGCGCATTGTCGGGGGTGGGTTTCAGTCACAAGGGAGCACAATTGAACGCTGTCGCTGAGCCGGCAAACCAAACGGTGCGGCTAAATTTGGGCACCAAAGACGAGGTGAATTCGATACGGATCGGCTTCACTGACCAGCGCCTGCCGGCGCATAGAGGGCTGGCGGTGTGGGCGCTGTTTTTCACGGAGCAAGGCTTCCGGATCGAGTTGCGCCGCGTGCTGCCGCATGCCTCAACCAGTCGACCTTCTCCCGGTTCTTCGCCCGCTGTGAGCGCTTCGCGGGCGAGGCCTTGAGCGGGTTGCATGCCGGGGCGGTGCGCGAGTTGCCGGTCCGGACCGAGGGTTACACGTTGGATCTCGATTCGGTTTCCCTGATCTACGATGACGGCCAGCAGAAGGGCGTGCGGGTGGGCTATACACGCAAGGGGCCAAGCCGTGCCACCGGCCCATCGTGGCGGCTCTGGCCGAGCTGCCGCGGGTCGCGCATTTCTGGCTCCGCCCGGGCAACACCACCTGCTGGGCGCGGAAGATAAGCTTGGCTGGCTCAACCACCGCGCCGGCCATCGTTATCCGCCGGAAGCGCAGGGAGCCGCCGAGGCCTTTCTCGATACGCATTTGCAGCCAATGGCGAAGACGTAGGACCGTAGGGTAATACCAATTCCCCTAAGCTTTCGGACGTTTAACCACGGATCTCGCGAGATCGGCACGGATTCAATCACCTCTCACTGTAATCCGTGGTAAGGAAACGGCAGTAGTCGGAACAATGCAGTGGAGAACCACGAATGGACACGAATTTACACGAATCGCGCAGCAAAGCTGAGCTGGAGTGCATAACCGATGCACCGTTAAGTGAGCTCGGTTGGAAGCTTTGTTCGCTTCATTTTCCATTCGTGTTCATTGGTGTCCATTCGTGGTTGGATTGAATGGATCAGGATTTGGTTTGGTGCCTAGTCCAAAAACCTAGGGACGCTGGCCTTAACGCATTTTTAGAAATGCCGTAGCCGTTTTGCTCATTGGGTGGAGACCAATCTCCGGGCGCCCGACCGCTCTATACGGCTGCGCCGCAGAATTGACAGGTGAGGCCCGAACCACGGCTTCAGCCCAAAGCCATTCCAAGCAGTCGCCAAAAATTGACGCAAAAAAAGGGCGGCGTCCGTGAGGACGCCGCCCTTGTGAATTTAGGCGAACTTAGTGCTTAAACGCGCTTAGAACTTAAGCGTGTTGGTGAGCAGGAAGTTGCGGGCCGGGGACATCGCGAAGGAACCTTCGGAGTATTCGAGATCGGTCACGTTGTAGATACCGAGCGAGGTCTGGACCTT
>JAGNQV010000251.1 GCA_017988885.1 Opitutaceae bacterium
GTGCCGACCATCACGGCCATCACCACGATCATGAGCGGTTCAATGAGGGAAGTCAGTGCCACGACCGCGTTATCCACTTCCTCATCGTAGCTGTCAGCGATCCGGGTAAGCATATCAGGGAGTGCTCCGGTTTCTTCACCGACCTCGATCATGCTCGCCACCATGTCAGGAAATACGCCGGACGCCCGGAGCGGCCCCGCGACATTATCACCCGCCTTGACCCGCTCATGCACCAACCCGATGGCGTCGGCAATGTGCACATTGCCACTGGTTTCACGCGTGATGGTCAGGGCCTGCAAAATCGGCACCCCGCTGGCCAGCAGCGTGCCCAAGGTGCGGGTAAAACGCGCGATGATCGCTTTGCGCAGCAAGTCGCCCACCACCGGCAAACGCAATTTCGCCCGGTCCATCAGCCGCACCCCGGGCACCGTCCCCGCCAGCAGCCGCACGACGAAATAACCGGCCGCCACCAAGCCCATCGCAAGCACGGCGTGGTGCTTGATAAAATTACTCGCCCCAAGGAGCAACAGCGTCAGCGCCGGCAGCGACTGCCCCTTGAGCAAGCCCGCAAAGATGGCCTCGAACTTCGGCACGACCACCACCATCAACGCCGCCACGATGCCCACCGCTACCAGCACGATGATGAGCGGATAAGTGAGGGCGGCTTTGATCCGGCCACGCACCTGCACGGACTTTTCCAAAAAGCGCGCCATGCGCTCCAAGACGACAGCGAGCACTCCACCTGATTCGCCCGCCTTTGTCATGTTCACGTAAAGCCGGTCGAACAGTTTGGGCTGCTGCTGGAGTCCTTCCGAGAAAGTGCCACCGGAGCGAATCGTCTCAATCATCTGCTCCAACGCATCACGGAACGCCTGATTCTTTTCCTGTCGCGCCAGCACCTCAAGGCTCCGCATCAGCGGCATGCCTGACTTGACGAGCATGGCGAGCTGCCGCGTAAAAACCGCCAGTTCCCTCTGGGATAAAATGCGCCCAAAAGTGATCGGTTTTCGCTTCCTTGGGACTTGGTCCACCGGGACCGGCTTCGGCGGCACAACGATGGTCGCTCTCGCCACCTGCTTGACTTCAGTCGGAGCCAGACCACGGGCTTTCAGCACGGTCCCCACCGCAACCTCATTCGCTCCCTCAAGAAAGCCAATGCGTTCTCGTCCGGTTACCAAATCGATGGCGGTATAGGCAAAGCGCGGCATGTTCAGGTATATTTGACGACTTCCTCCAATGTGGTCTCGCCAGCAAGCACTGCCCGCAAACCGTCATCGCGGAGGGTGCGCATGCCCCCGGCGACAGCTTGTTGCCGGATCCTCAAAGTTGGCGCCTTCTGCATGACGAGTTCGCGAATCGGGTCCGCCAGGCGCAGCCATTCGAAAATCCCCATGCGCCCATGATACCCGGTCTGGTTGCAATGCGTGCAGCCGCGACCGTGATAGAATGTCCCGCCGGTCGGCTTCGGCCGGTTGAGTCCGGCCTGCGCCAAGAGTAGTGCCGCCGGTTCATACGCCGTGCGGCATTGTGGGCAGATCCTGCGCACCAGACGCTGCGCCAGCACGGCCTCCAGTGTTGCGGCGAGCAAAAAGGGTTCGATTCCCATGTCGATCAGCCGCGTCACGGTGCCGGCAGCATCATTGGTGTGCAGGGTGGAAAGCACCAGATGCCCGGTCAACGAGGCTTGGATGGCCACCTGGGCGGTTTCCAAGTCACGAATCTCGCCAATCATCACGACATCCGGATCTTGGCGCAGGAACGACCGCAGCGCCGCCGCAAAAGTCAGGCCGATGGGTGCGTTAACCGGCACCTGCATGATTCCCTCGATCTCGTATTCCACCGGGTCTTCCACCGTCAGCAATTTCAGGTCCGGTGTATTGATCGCGCGCAATCCACTGTAGAGCGTGGTGGTCTTCCCCGACCCGGTCGGTCCAGTCACGATGAATATCCCGTTGGGCCGCCGGATGATTTCCTCCATGCCGGTCCGCACGTCCTCCGGCATACCGAGCTGCGCGATATCCAGTTGCACCGCCGACTGGTCCAGCACCCGCAAGACCACGCTTTCGCCGAACTGCGTAGGCAGCGTGGAGACCCGCAAATCGACCGCCCGACCCGCCAGCGTGATCTTGATCCGTCCGTCCTGCGGCACGCGGCGCTCGGCGATATTAAGGTTGGCCAACACTTTGATGCGCGAAGCGATGGGCAAGGCCAGTCGCTTGGGGGGCGGCGCCATTTCATACAGTGCCCCGTCTATCCGGTAGCGGATTTTGAATTCATGCTCGAATGGCTCGAAGTGAATGTCCGAAGCCTGATCCCGAATCGCCTGCGCCAACACTAGATTCACAAAGCGGATGATCGGCGTTTGCCCGGCCATGGCCTCCAGCTCCGTAACCGAGTAGGTGCCGGCATTATCGGGCAACTCCTCCCCTGGGACTTCGGCCAGCAACGCATCCAGACTCGCTTCTGCCGTGCCGTAGTGTTGCAGGATGAGTGCTTCGATCTTCGCTGGATCCGCGACCACCAGCCGCACTTCGCGGTCCAAGACAAAAGTCAGATCGTCGACGACCTGTTGATTGAAGGGATCAACCGCCAGCAGATCGATCCGCCTTCCGGCCGCCCGCAGCGGAATAACGCCATAACGGCGCGCCTGCGCGGGTGTGAGCAAACCGGCCTCTTCGCCTGACAGCTTCGCGGGCAGAATCTCAACATATTCCCAGCCTAGATGCGCCGCAATCAGCGCCAGTAAGGCATGGCGCTCAATCAGCCCCAGATCGATGACCACATCGGCCAACGCCAGGTTAGACGCCGCATGTGCGGCCAAGGCCGCCTGCAACGATTCCGTTGCAATTCCACTGCCGCCGACGAGCAGGTCGCAAATCGTCTGACTGTGGGCTTTGAACATGGCGACCACATGCCGGACGATTGCGGCTTACAGTTCCTTCAACTGCGCTCCCATGCCGATCAGCTTTTCGCGCATCCCCGTGGTGTCTTGGGCCTTTTCTGCGCACTCATCCGCGGAAATCAGCTCCCGGTTATAAAGACTCATCAGATGCGTATCCATCGTGATCATGCCGAGCCCTGCCCCGGTCTGAATGTCGGACGGGATGCGGAAGGTTTTGTTCTCACGGATGAGCGAGGCGATGGACGTTGTTGTGACCATGATCTCGTAGCCGGCCACGCGGCCACCGCCGATTTTCTTGCATAGCACCTGTGAAATCACCGCCTGCACCGAAGAGGCCAGTTGGGTGCGGATCATGTCCTTCATGTTGGCCGGAAAGGCATCCACGATGCGATCAATGGTCTTGGCCGCGCTATTGGTGTGCAGGGTGCCGAAGACCAAGTGACCCGTTTCGGCCGCGCTGATGGCCGCCTCGATGGTTTCCAAATCGCGCATTTCACCGACGAGGATAATGTCCGGATCCTGACGCAAGGCACGCCGGATGGCTTCGGCAAAACTGGGGACATCGGAGCCGATTTCACGCTGCGTCACGAGGCAGCGTTTGTGATTATGATAATAC
>JAGNQV010000252.1 GCA_017988885.1 Opitutaceae bacterium
CGCATCGGCGACATTTCCTTCGACGGCTCGGGCTGCGCCATCTCACAGGCCAGCGCCTCGCTCATGACCACGCAGGTCAAGGGCAAGACCGCCGCCGAGGCGGAGCAGCTCTACAAAGAATTTCATGCCATCGTGACCACGGGCCACGCGCCGGAAGAAATCAGCGACCTCGGGGCCTTCGCCGGCGTGCATGCCTTCCCCGCCCGCATCAAATGCGCCACCCTCGGCTGGCACGCCACCCTCAACGCCCTGAAGGGCGACCCCGTCTCTGCCACGACGGAAACGCACAAGGACTAACCCATCGTTCTCGTTCCTCGTAATCGTTCTTGTTCTCTCATCTCGGGAATGGATCGAACTAACGAAGGAGAATGAGAAAAATAACGAGAACGATCTTTACACCATGCCCAACTGGAAAAATGTCCGCGCTGACTTCCCGATCCTGCACCAGCAGGTCAACGGCAAGCCTTTGGTCTATTTTGACAACGGTGCCACTTCGCAGAAACCGCGCAGCGTGATCGACGCCCTCGTGCACTACTACGAACGCGACAACAGCAACGTCCATCGTGGGCTCCACGCGCTCTCGATGCGCGCGACCGACGGCTACGAGGGCGCCCGCGCCCGCATCGCGAAATTCATCAACGCTGCCGATCCCGCCGAGATCATTTTTACTCGCGGCACGACCGAGAGCATCAACGTCGTCGCCCGCAGCTGGGGCCATGCGCACCTCAAGCCTGGCGACATCGTGCTCACCACGGAAATGGAGCACCACTCCAACCTCGTCCCGTGGCAGCAGGCCGCCAAGGCCTCCGGCGCCACGCTGAAATATGTGCCGCTGCTCGGCGGCGATGGCGAAGGCGGACTCGACCTCGCCGCCTTGGACAAATTGCTGACGCCCCAAGTGAAGCTCTTCGCTTTCACGCATATCTCCAATACCCTCGGCACCATCAATCCTGCGGCCGATTTCTGCCGGCGCGCGCGCGCGGTGGGCGCCATCACGGTCATCGACGCCGCCCAGTCCATCGGTCATACACCCTTCGATGTGCAGGCGTTAGGGGCGGATTTCGTCGCCTTCTCCGGCCACAAGATGTGCGGCCCCACCGGCATCGGCGTCCTCTATGGCCGCCGCGCGTTGCTCGACAAACTCGCGCCCGATGAAACCGGCGGCGGCATGGTCGTGAGCGTCACCTACGAGGGCGCCAGTTGGAAACCCGCACCCGAACGCTTCGAGGCCGGCACGCCCAATGTCGCCGACGCCATCGCGCTCGGTGCGGCCTGCGATTACCTCGATGCCCTCGGTCGCGAGCAGATCGCGGCGCACGACGACGCGCTCGTCCGCGTCGCGATGGAACAACTCTCCACCCTGCCCGGCATCCGCATCATCGGCCCGCGCGTCGGAGCGGAACGCAGCGGGCTCGTAAGTTTTGCCTTCGAGGGCTTGCATGCCCACGACATCGTCACCTTTGCCGATGAGGATGGCGTGGCTTTGCGCGGCGGCCATCACTGCAACCAGCCGCTCATGCGCAAGCTCGGCCTCACCAGCACGACCCGCGCGAGCTTTTACTTCTACAATACGCCGGAGGAGATCGACACCCTCGTCGCCTCGCTCCGTCGCACGCTGAAATTTTTCGTCGGCTGATTTCGGTGGGAGCGCGGGCAGCCCGCCCGCTTTAGCATGTGTAATCGTCCGCCTAAATCCGCGGCTCGCTCCGTCGCCGTGCCTTCACCGTGAGCTTACGCAGAAGTCCGTCAAATCGCCGCCGGTGCAACAAGCCATCAAGCACATCATAATGCTGGGGCAAAATGAGGCGCGGATTCAACTGCCGGGTTTTCTCCAGACTGGCCGGTATTAATTCCGGCGCACTATTCAGAATAGCCGGCGGAAGGTGGACGTTGAAGAAATAACTCGCGAACAAATCCCCGCTGAACAGCAGATCATGCCGCGCACTGTAAAACCCGCAATGGCCCAGCGTGTGACCCGGCAAGTGCACGACCCTTAGCCCACCCCAGAACGGCAGCTCATCGCCGTCGGCGATTTTCACGTCGATTTTGACCGGCGCGCCTATACGCAGTAGCGCCCGGCCCGTCCGTTCCAGCCGGCCACACCAACGGTTCACTCCGACGTAAGGGAAAGTCCCATCGATGTGCGTTTGCTCCAATGGATGCCCATATACCGGCGCCCCGGTCCAGTTCTTCGCCCAGGCAAGGTTGCCCGCATGATCGAGATGTCCGTGCGTCAACAGGATCGCTTTGATCGCTTGCGGCTCAAGTCCCAGACGATGCATTTGCCGGCGAATCAATTGCGGTTCGCCCACCAAGCCGGTGTCGAGCAACACCGCCTCACCCTCGTTTATCAGCAGGTGACAGCAACCCATCACACCGCGAATCGTGAATATGCCTGACGGAACGTTCTTCATGTCGTCAGCAGCATCCAGCCCCACCCCAGCGCGCCGCTCGCCAGCACCACTGGCACGATCTCCCATTTAAATCTTTCCAGCGCGACAAACGCCGCCACGCCGACCGCGAACGCAAACCAGTCCACCGGCGCCTGCGCCGGGAAAACCACCTGCAGGGCGAACCAGAGCGCGAGATTGAAAATCACCCCGACCACGGCAGCGGTCACCGCCGCCAGTGCCGCACTCAGCCGGACATCGCCGCGCACCCGCTCCACATAGGGTGCGCCGATGAGTATGAAAAGATAGGTCGGCACAAACGTGACCCAGACCGTCAGTCCCGCCCCGAGCATGGCACTCAGCCAAGGCGCCAGCCCGCCGGCATGCTGCCAGCCGGCGAGAAACCCTACGAACTGCAGCACGAGGATGAGTGGCCCCGGCGTGGTCTCGGCAAACGCCAGCCCATCGAGCATCTGTCCCGCTGAAATCCAGTGGTAGTGCTCCACTGCTTGCTGCCCCACATAAGGCAGCACCGCATAGGCCCCGCCAAAAGTCACCACCGCCGCCTTGCTAAAAAACCATCCGATCTGCGTCAGCGTGCTATCCCAGCCTTGGCCGACGCCGGCCAACAGGACAGGGGCAAACCACACTGCGATTCCCATGCCCGCAAGTTTCAACGTCCGTCTCGCCGGCACAGCCGCGCCGCGGCCTGTATCCGCCAACGGCGCCGTGCCGCCGCCAAATATACCCGGCCGCCAGCGTCCGCCCCAAAATCCCAGCAGCAGTGCACCAAACACCACCACCGGAAACGACAGTTTCAGAAAAAACAACGCCACGAACGCCGCCGCCGCGAGCACCCAGGCAACCGAACCCGTGAGCGCCCGGCGGCCGACCCGCCACACCGCCGCGACCACGATGGCGAGCACCGCCGCTTTCAAACCGTGAAAAATCGCCGCCACTTCCGGCACCGTCCCATACCGCACATATATCCAGCTCAAAAGGCCGAGCGTCAGCACTCCCGGCACGACAAACAAGACTCCGGCGATCAAGCCGCCCCGCACCCCGTGCAACAGCCAGCCGCAATAGGTCGCCAGCTGCGTCGCCTCCGGTCCCGGCAGCAGCATGC
>JAGNQV010000253.1 GCA_017988885.1 Opitutaceae bacterium
CTGATCCTCTTTCTGGCGCTGACGATCGTGCTGGCGATCTTCGGCCTGGTGATTGCGGCGGTGTTCCGCCAATACCCGTCGGCGATCGTGCCGTGCACGATTCAAATTCCGATCGCGGTGGTGATCGGTTACTGGCTGCACCGGCGTGGGGCCAGCTTGCTGGCGCCCTCGATCATTGCGCTGGTGGTGATGTATCTGACGGTGATCTACGGCGACACGGGGATGCTCCATGCGATCAACACGGCGATGGCGGCATGGTCGTCGTGGACCTGGGTGGTTTTGCTGCTGCTCTATTCTTACGTGGCTTCAGTGCTGCCGGTGTGGTCGCTGCTGCAGCCGCGCGACTACATCAACTCGTTGCAACTGATCTCAGTGCTGGGCCTGCTCGTCGTGGGGTTGGTCGTGGCGGCATTTTTTGGCGGCGCCCCTCTGCTCGACGGCACCCGGCCGGCGCTGGAAATGGCGGCGCCGATGGTAAATTTGCACCCGGCGGGCGCGCCGATGATTTTCCCCTTTTTGTTCATCACCATCGCGTGCGGCGCGATCAGCGGGTTTCACTGTCTGGTGAGCAGCGGCACGAGCAGCAAACAGCTGAAAAATGAAAATGATGCGCGGTTCGTCGGCTACGGCGGCATGCTGACGGAAGGATTTTTGGCGGTGCTCGTCATTCTGGCTTGCGCGGCGGGGATTGGCTTGGGGCTGAAGCAGGCCGATGGGTCGATCCTGGTCGGGCACGAAGCGTGGTTGACGCGCTACAGTGTATGGTCGGCGGGGCTGGGGCCGCTGGTGGCGGCGTTTGTCGATGGTTCTTCCAATCTCCTCAAAGCGCTCGGGATGCCGGGAGGCGTCGCGGTGGCGATGATGGGGGTGTTTGTCGCGTCGTTTGCCGGGACCACGCTCGACAGTGCGTGCCGGTTGCAGCGTTACGTGATTCAGGAGTTGGCCACGACCGTGGCGCCCCGCGGGGCGGGCGGGTTTAATCTCCTCGGCTGGCTGCAAGGGAAACACGGGGCGACCCTGACGGCGATTTTCTTCGCCGGACTGATCGCGGCCGCACCGGTTTCGGGGCAAGCATGGAGTTTTGCCAATGCCGGCAAGGGCGGCCTGATTCTTTGGCCCCTGTTTGGTGCGACCAATCAACTGCTCGGCGGGCTGTCGTTTCTCGTGATCGCGTTCTATCTGTGGCGCCGCGGGATTGCGGTGTGGTTTGTGATTCTGCCGATGATTTTCATGCTCATCATCCCGATGTGGGCGATGATCTGGCAGGTATTTATCGGCGGAGCGGACAGCCCGAGCTGGTTGAGCCAGGGCAAGATGCTCCTCGTCAGCATCGCCGTCATCACCCTCGTCCTCGAAGTCTGGATGGTCATCGAGGCCATCAGGTTGTTCCCGCGGGCCAAGGGTATCATCGAGGCCAACGCGATCGAAGCGGTGCGAGCGTAAGCTGTTTTTACGATGGCTGCGCTGATTTCCGTAGCACAGCGGCAGCAGTTCCGCGATGAAGGCTATTTCGTCCTGGAGCGCGTGGTGCCGCCGGCGCACCTCGCGCTGTTGCGCGAGACCTGCAGCGCGATGATTGCCGGCTATGATGCCGAGATGGACGCGGCCGGGGTGACGCAACAGGGGATCAACATCAAGGGCAGCCGCTATTTTATCGCCAACCGTCACCAGGGCACGCGGCTCACGGAGTTTATTTACAGCGACGTGATGGAGCAGATCTGCCGTGCGACACTCGGCGAAAACGCCTATCTTTTTTGGGAACAGTATGTGGTGAAGGGTCCGGAAAAGGGCGCGAAGTTCAGCTGGCACCAGGACTCGGCCTATGTCGGCACGCCGCACCGGCCGTATCTGACCTGCTGGGTGACGCTCGATGATGTGAGCGAGGTCAATGGCACGGTGTATCTGCTGCCCTATTCAAGGCACGGCACGCGCGAGGTGGTGCCGCACCAACAGCAGCCGGGCAGCAATGATCTCGAGGGTTATTTTGGCGATGATCCGGGCGACCCGGTGATCGTGCCCGCGGGTAGCATTGCGTGTTTTTCCAGCACGGTGCTGCACCGGAGCGGCTTCAACACGACGCCTAATTGGCGGCGGGTTTACTTGCCGCAGTATTCCGCCGAGCCGCTGCGCCGTCCGGACGGAAAACTGGCGGCGTTTGCGGAGCCGTTTTTGGTGAATGGGGTGCGCCAGGAGAGGACGATCGCTGGTCCGCAGGTATAAAGCCGTGGGGGGCTCCCTTTCGTGAAACCCATGCGGGCGGGCCGCCCGCGCTCCCAAATGAAAAGGCCGGTCGAAAATCGACCGGCCTTAGAAGAGTTTAAACTAAACGCGGCTTATTCGCCGATGCCGTAGGCGGGGAGCACCTTGTCCACGCGGACTTTGTCGAGGCGGGCGTAAACCGGCAGGCCGTTGTCATGCGGCAGGGCGATTTCACCCTGGATGAGCGGCTGCGCGTAACGGATGAACTGGAAGTTCATCGAAACTTTGTCCTCGTTGATCCACTCAAGGGGCAGCTTCTTCACGCCGTTGGCGATGTCGCTCAGCGGGGCCAGGCCGGTCTCGACGGTGTAGTGATCGTTGTCGCCGCGCAGGAGGGTGACCATCTTGTCGGTCTCGCCGTTGACGGCGGCTTCGACGGCGGCTTTGCCGGCGAGGGCGGCCTCGTCGGCGTCGGTCTTCGAGGCGCCGTGCGCGGCAGCGCGCTGCATGAGGCCGGGTTTGGCCACGCGCACCTTTACGCCGGGGAGATTGGCTTCGATGATTTCGGCGAGGGCGTCACCGGCGCCGCCGAGTTGGGCGTGGCCGAAGGCGTCGGTCTTGCCGTCGGCGGCGACGTAGTTGCCGTCGGCATCGACGAGACCTTCGGCGACGACGATGGAGCAGAAGCGCTCGCGCTTCAGCACGCGGCGGATGTCCTCGAGGACCTTGGCCTGGTCGAAGGCGACCTCGGGCACGAGAATGAGATGCGGCGGATCGTGCGGGTGGTCGCGGCGCTTGGCGAGGGCGGCGCCGGCGGCGATCCAGCCGGCGCTGCGGCCCATGACCTCGATGATGGAGACGAGGTCACCTTGGCCCATGGCCTCGCTGTCGCAGGCGACTTCGCGCACCGTGGTGGCGAGATACTTGATGACGCTGCCGTAGCCGGGGCAGTGGTCGGTGACGGCGAGATCGTTGTCGATGGTCTTCGGCACGCCGATGACGCGGAGCTCGTAGCCCTGCTCTTTGGCGAGCTTGGAAATCTTGTCCGCGGTGTCCTGCGAGTCATTGCCGCCGATGTAGAAAAAGTAGCGGATGTTGTGGGACTTGAAGACCTCGAGGACGCGCTCGAAATCGGCCTGCTTCTTGAGCTTGTAGCGGCAGGTGCCGAGGGCGGCACCGGGCGTGTGCTTGAGGGCGCGGATCTGCTGCTGCGACTCGGCGGCGAGGTCCACGATATCCTCATGGAGGATGCCCAGGACGCCGTTGAGCGCGCCGTAGATTTCCTCGATGCATTCATGGTTCA
>JAGNQV010000074.1 GCA_017988885.1 Opitutaceae bacterium
GGCATGTGGTCTATACCAGTTCCAGCCGGTCCCTCGCGGTCTTGGAAAATCTGGTGCATCTCGACTTTCCCGTCGCCTTTCAATTCGTGCTCTTTCGCCTCGAATTTTCCGAGGCCTTGGTCACGACTCTGCCGGCGAAAGCGCTGCCCCGGGATTGGCGGACCGACCCACCCGCCGGCGCCGCGCAAAAACTCGGCGACCAATGGCTGGCCGAAGGTCGCTTCAGTATTCTGGCCGTGCCCAGCGCCATCGTGCCCGAGGAGATCAATTACCTGCTTAATCCAGCCCACTCCGATTTCGCCAAAATCAAAATCGCCGCGCCCGAGCCCTTCGCCCTCGATTCCCGTCTGCGGGACAAATAAGTTTTAGGCCACAACTGGCAGTCGGAACCGTCTCCGGTGAGCCGCAGCACTTCGCCCGTTCCTCGCTATCTTTCTCGTTCTCCATCGGACAAGAGCCATCAGCTTCCTGAATCCATCAGTGTCCATCCGTGAAATCCGTGGTTAAAAACTCCGACTGACCGATGCGCTCGTCTCCGCGCACTTCGCGCCCTCCGCGTTTAAGACTAGACTCCCGCTTACCTCGTTTACCACGCGCCCTGTGAAGCCTCGTGCGAAGCAGCCCTTCCTCCTTCATGATTTTTCCTTCCTCCTTATCGGCGCAGGGCGCCGATAAGCCTTGGCAACCCCCACGCGACACAATCAGCTTTTAGCACTCCTTTATCACCCCATGAAAATTCGTGCCCTGGCGTTCTGCCTCCTCTCTTTGCTGACCCTCCCCGCTTTCGCGCAGACCACCGTCGCATCATGGTCGATGGGCGACGACGACACCGGCGCCGCCAACGGCAACGCGGTCAACGCCACTCTCACGGCCTCCGTCGGCTCCAACTTGGATGTGGTTGGTTCTGGCCTCACCTACACCAGTAATACCGCCCCGGGATCGACCGGTGACTTCGCGGTCAGCTTCACAGGTTTGGGCTACTACAATGTCGCGAGTAACCTTGGCCTGACTACCAACTTTGCCATGGAGACATGGGTTAACTTTCCGTCTGTGAATTCCAGTCCGCAATGGGTGATACGGGTCGGCAACGGGGGCAGTAACGGCGCAGGTGTCCTTCTCTCCGATAGCAAACTAAAGGCCATTAATTCCGGAGACCTCATCTACGGCATCGCGAACGATGCGGCGCCGAACACTTGGTATCACGTCGCACTCGTGGTCGATCAGGCCGGACAGGCGCAAATGTATTTGAATGGCGGCCTGGTCACAGGCGCCACGTTCAACGCGAACTCCTTTGCCTCAAATTTCGGGTTCGGTGCTGACGAAAACGGCAACGCGCCTTTGCAGGGCATTTTGGATGACGCGAAAGTCTTCACCTTTGCCACCGGCACCTTCACAACCGCGATGTTGAACGGCGGCACTCCGGTCCCCGAACCCTCGACTTGGGCAGCGTTCGCCGGCCTCACCGCCCTCAGCTTCGTGTTTTTCCGCCGTCGTCGGTCGAGCAGCAATAAGCTTTAAACGCTAAGCTGGTAGCCAGTGAACCGAGTTACACGCTCGTTCCTCGTTCTCGTTATCTTTCTGGTTCTCTGCCGACATGCGCATTCCAGTAGGCTGATTTGTCACCGAAACACGGAGTTTCTGAATCTAAAATTTCAGATTCATGGCTTCCTGGCTTCTGAATGAAGCTCTGATAAAGTCTGAACCCAAGAATTCCTGATTCCCATCAGTGTCCATCCGTGGAATCCGTGGTCAAAAATTCCGACTGACCGTTGCGCTCGTCTTCGCGCCCTCCGCGTTGAATTCTAAACTCCCGCTTCTCGCCGGGCTGCGAAGCCCCGCTCGAAGCAGGGTTTTCTTCTTCCTTCCTCCTTCTACTTTCTTACTTTCCCTCTCCGCCCCCGATCAGCCCCGCGATCCCCGGCTCACCCAGATTCTCCAGCGTGGCGATCGCCACGCCCGTGTCCACCAGCGCCGGCACCTTTTCCCCGCGCAGCACCTGCACCACCGACTTCACCCCCAGGTAGCCCATCTTCACCGGGTCCTGCAGCACCAGCCCGTGCAGATCGTTCGACCTGAGCGCATCGACCAACACCGCGCTGTTGGCAAACCCCACCAGCTTCACCCGGCCCCCGCCCAGCCCCGCGTCCTTCAACGCCAGCAGCATCCCCGCCAGCGTGGACTCATTCGGCGCGAAGATGCCGTCCACCTCGCGCCCGAACCGCGTCAGCAGATTCTGCGACACCCCCAGCGCCGTGTTGCGCGTCGCGCCGCCATGCTGGTTGGAGGAAATCACCTTGATCCCGGGAAACTTCTCCGCGAGCTCGTCCAGGAAACCACTCTCCCGCGCCTCGCAACTCGCCGAACCCACCTGCACCCGCAGCAGAATGACATTGCCCTGGGCGCCCAGTAGCTCGCCCAACCGCCGCCCCGCCAGCCGGCCGCCCGCGTAGTTGTCGGTCGCGATCGTGCTCACCGGCGCCTTCGAGCTCAGCGGCGAGTCCACGATGACCACGGGAATACCCGCCGCCACCGCCTGTTCCACCGGCGCAGCGAGGGCCCGGGCATCGAGCGGAGCCAGCACGATGCCGCTCACCCGCCGTGTCATGAAATTCTCGACCACCTGCACCTGCTGGTCGCGGTCGTCCTCACGCAACGGCCCCTTCCAGATGAGCTCCACCGGCACGCCCTCCGCCTGCAATTCCGCCTGCGCCTTGAGCGCCCCGGCATGGATCTGCTTCCAATACTGATGCGTCGTCCCCATCGGAACCACCGCGATGGTGTAGGTTTCCGCCGCAGAGGCGGCGATAGTGAGGATCAAGCCAAGCAACAAAGCGAAACAACGTGCGGGGTTCATGCGCCTCCGAAGTGACGGAGATTTCGCCGCACGCCAATCTGAAATGATCCGCAAATCCGAAAGGGAGACACGAAACCTCACGAAAGCCCGAGGTAGGGCGGATTATCCCTAATTCGCCGTGGGAAGAAAGCGTCCTCTTGATCGGTGGCCATCAGTGTTAATCAGTGGTTACTTGATCTGCTGAATTTGGGTTACAACTCATCCCCTCCCTCCTTTCCTCTTTCGTGTGTCTGGTGTGTTTCGTGGTTGTCCACCGCTTGGTTCCGGCTTGCCCGCCCGTGCATTGCCCGCCACCCAAGCGGTGTCGGGCTTCATGGATGCGGCTTCCCCTTAAATCCCCAAGCTCCCGGCACCCCTCCCCCTATGAGTTCCCCAAAAATTCGCCTCGGTATCCTCGGAACCGGCGGCATGGCTGGCGCGCATATCGAGCGCCTGCGTTCCCATCCTGAAGTCGAAATCGCCGCCCTCTGCGACGTTTCCCAGGACGTGCTCACGCGCTTCAAGACCCGCACGAAACTGGACGACTACCAACCGCAGCCGCGCCTCTACACCGATGCTGCCACCCTGTTCCGCGACGGCCGGCTCGATGCCGTCATTATCATCACCCCGCACACCCTGCACTTTGACCACGCCCTGCTGGCGATCGACGCCGGCCTG
Organism: Opitutaceae bacterium; assembly: GCA_017988885.1. Classification (GTDB taxonomy): domain Bacteria; phylum Verrucomicrobiota; class Verrucomicrobiia; order Opitutales; family Opitutaceae; genus UBA2377. The sequence goes on from JAGNQV010000074.1 coordinate 3,512, forward strand.
CACGTGCTCATGGAAAAACCCATGGTCACTTCCGCGGAGCAAGCCCACGCGCTGGCGGCCCGCCTCAAGACCACCGACCGGGTTTTCATCATTGGCTACAACACGCCCTGCACCCCGGAGTTTGCCTGGCTGCGCAACGCCATTCGCAACCGCACGCTCGGGCGCTTGGAAATGGTCAGTGGTTACCTGTCGCAGAACTGGCTGAAGGCCACCGCGGGCAGCTGGCGCCAGGACCCGAAACTCTCCGGCGGCGGCCAAGCCTACGACAGCGGAGCGCACCTCCTCAATTCCCTGTGCTGGTCGGTCGAGTCCGACATCGCGGAAGTCTTCGCCTTCGTGGACAACCACGGCACGGCGGTGGACATCAACGCCTCGATCAACCTCCGCTTCACCAACGGCGTGCTCGCCAACCTCGTCGTCGGCGGCAATTGCCCGGCCGACGGCGCCTCGATGCACTTTCTCTTCGACCAGGGCCGCGTGGACATCGACGGCTGGTCCGGCGCATGGATCAACATCTGGGAAGGCGGCACCAAGGTAAAATACCCGACTATCCCCGGACCGGCGCAGACGCCCGACGACAACTTTATTGATGCCATCCGAGGCCGCGCCGCACCGCGCACCTCAGTGCAAAACGGCATCGTGCAAAGCGAACTGATGGACGCGATCTACGAGTCCGCCCGCGCCGGCCGCTCTATCAGGCCGAAGCGCACAACGTCATGAAATTCTCGGCCACCTGCACCTGCTGGTCGCGGTCGTCCTCACGCACCGGGCCCTTCCAGATGAGCTCCACCGATACGCCCTCCGCCTAGATTTCCGCCTGTGCCTTGAGCGTGCCGGCATGGATCTGCTGCTAAGATGCGACCTTCACACACTATTGATTTGGTTCTTATCGGAATCGATCCAGTGGCCCTAAAGATCTCGGTGGCTTCGGTATTGAGGAAGATGTATTACTCGAAATTTATTGGCCGCATTATTCTTCCCACGGATGATCACGCCGCGAGACCGAATAGAACTGAGCTGAAAGGACGTTGGAAGAGGTTCAAGGGCGCCTAAAGCCTAAAAGAACCCGCATTGGATTATACCTTATTCTTGACCGACCGACTCGCACCCGACTTGAACTCGATTGCCAGTTTACACCATGCGCCCGTCCTCCATCCACTGCCCTAACCGTCGCATTGTCTCATGGGAACACTCGTTCATCTCTGCCTGCTGCTCGCGCTGCTGATCGCACCCGGCATGGCGGCGCTGCGCCTGCAGGCGAACCACGCGGCCTGGCTGGTGCTCGGCTGGTATGCGATCGCTTCCATCATCACCTACTTGCTCTACGCCAGAGACAAAAGCCGGGCCGAAGACGGCAGCTGGCGTAAATCCGAACGCGGCCTGCATTTCCTCGAACTCATTGGCGGCTGGCCGGGCGCGTTTATCGCGCAACGCCGGCTCCGACACAAAAGCTCCAAACTGAGCTTTCAACTCGTGTTCTGGCTGATCGTCGCCCTCCACCAGTTCATCGCCATCGACTATTTACTCGACTGGCAAATCTCCCGCGCCGCCCTCCACGCGGTCACCCAGCCAGGAATGCATTAGAGCGAAGTCAGCTCACGTGGAAATCGGCCCCTGCCCCCTAAGCCCACCGCCGCCCTGCATCTCCCTCCCTGCGGCCACCAGACACATGTCAACTAATAGTTGACATGTTGTTTTCGAGCTCACCTCAAGACCAGTTCGTAGTCCGAGCCCCTGTGATGCGCGTGGTTTAAAGCTTCCTGCTTACCGCGCTCCGTGGCCTCACTGCCCACCCAACCTTGCCAAAGTTGGGTGCCGCGATGAATCTCCTTCCCTACTGCTCGTCGTTGCCCCGACCAGCCATGAAAACCAAGACGCCCAAAAACATCATCTGCCTTTGGTATAACAAAGATGCGCTCAAGGCGGCGCGGTTTTACGCAAAGACCTTTCCGAATTCCAAGGTCACGGGCATTTACAAAGCCCCCACCGACTACCCCTCGGGCAAGAAGGGCCAGGTCCTGACCGTGGAATTTACCGTCATGGGGATTCCCTGCATCGGGCTCAACGGCGGGACGCAGTTCAAGCACAGCGAGGCGTTTTCCTTCCAGATCGCGACCGACAACCAGAAGGAGACCGACCGCTATTGGAATGCGATCGTCAAGCACGGCGGAAAGGAAAGCTACTGCGGCTGGTGCAAGGACCACTGGGGGATTTCGTGGCAGATCACCCCGCGCACCCTCACCGACGCGATGGCCGCCGGCGGCTTGGAAGCCAAGCGTGCCTTCGAGGCGATGATGGAGATGGATAAGATCGACGTCGCCAAGATCAACGCCGCGCGCCGTGGGTGATTTTTTGGCGATAAGCGCTAAGCTGTAAGCAAAGCAGCACCATCCAGCCTTCCTGTGGAGCGTGCGCCCTACCTCAGTCGTCATACTAATCGCCTATTGCGATTGCCACTGGGGTGGACCCGCAGGTCCCACTGCGCGTCGAACCGGCCACACCGGCACAGGGACGTGCCGATCCACCTCAAACCTTAAACCGCCAGCACTTGTTTAAAGGAGCAAAACCAACGGGCGTTTGGTATCAGACCGCAATTCTTCACGTTCCCGCAGTTATTGCGGCCTACATCAGGAAGTGAGGTAGGGCCCGACCTCCAGACGGGGCGCTCGGAGATCGGCCCCTACCAAAGGCGCGCTTTCGTCATCCCAATTGGTAATGCTCACTAAAACAGAATTATTGCCTCACTACTGCAGCACCCAGGAATTCCTGAGTCCATCCCTGTCCGCCGTAGACTCGGCGAAGGTGGAACGCTCTCATTGCGGCAAATCCAGTCTAAAGCTAAGACGGATTGCCTCCCGTCTGCTCCCGATCATGCTCCCCCGGTATGTGGCGCGTTTTCATGATTCTTTGCATGGTTGTTTTCGGATTAGGCGCTATCAGCGGATTGGTCATTGCTGGCTTTGCTGTGGTTGAAGGTGATCTCAAAACCGCGGGCATGACGGGCTTCTTTGCCGTCATGATGGGTTGGAGCACGTTCGCCTTCCGCCGTGACTGGCAGCGGGAAAACCAGCGCCGTGAATTCGAACGGGGAAAATAGTCTCCGGCTGGCGCCGCAATACGCAACGAGGCGTTGGCGTTCAGGTTCGGTGCAGGTCCGCGCTGCCGGAAAATAAGCTGCCGCAGGTGAATGGTGTGGCTAGGAGTGTGACGAGTGACCTTTCAACCACTCGTTCACGGTCGCAGTCACCTGCGACCGTGGTTTGGTGAGCGCAGCGTGTGAGGGTGTTTTCGCATCCGGCTCCAAGGGCTGTTTCTGCTGTCCATATCTAGCCGCCATGATTCCCGCCCGCGCATGATTGCCCCTACCCTCGTCGCAAAGAACCGCCGGTTTTATGATGCGTTCTGGGCGAGGACCTATCTGACGCGGCCGGAGCGCTTCAACACGTGGCCTTTGGTTTCCGGCCTGCTGCCCGAGGCCCCGCGACGGCTGGAAGTCGGCCCCGGCCTGCATCCACGCCTACCGATCTCCGGCACGCATTTTATCGACCTGAGCCCGCAGGTGGTGGCGCGACTGGTTGATCGCGGCGGATTAGCTGAAACCGGGCAGATCACCGCCTTGCCGTTTGAGGATAGCCGTTTCGATCTCGTGGCGGCTTTCGATGTGATCGAACACGTGGAAGATGACCGGCAGGTTTTTGCCGAACTGACCCGGGTGCTCCGCACAGGCGGTCGCCTGATTTTTTCCGTGCCACTGCATCCCGCCTACTGGACGACCTTCGATGACTATGTGGGCCACGCCCGCCGCTATGAGCCGGGGGCGCTGCAGGCGCGGTTGGGCGCGCACGGTCTGGTGGTCGAGCAGAGCGTCGCGTTCGGGATGCAGACCAACAATCCGCGACTGCTACATTTCGCGGTGCAGGGCTTGATCCGGCATCCGGTGGCGGCGTTGCGTTGCTACAACTGGCTGTTCTTTCCGCTCGGCTTGCTGTTTCAGCCACGGCTGGTCTTTAACGACGGGCTGATGGAGTTGCAAGGAGTCCACGAAGTCCTGCTGGTGTGTCAGCGGGCTGACGGCCCGCTGCCTTTAAATCAGGGCTGACCGCGGCGCCCGAAACCGGAACCCGGTTGTCTGACCGCCTTGCCCCCTGTCCTCCGTCCCTCTCTCACCCGGCAATAAGTCAACTAATAGTTGACATGTTGCCGGCCCGGTTGTCTCGAAATCGCATGGCGCACGAACTCATGGCACGTCGCGCCGCTTAGAGCTTCCCGCTTATTGCGCATCGGTCGCTGCGCGCCACGTGCAGTGAGCTACTCAGGACGAGTGCACTTGGGGCCAAAGCGGTTTGCCAGTCTGCGCGGGCTTGGTCTTGGGCCCGGTGTGGTGGGCGACCTGGGGGGCCCGGGCTTCCCGTTTCTGGATTTCTGCCTGGACGGTTTCCCGGTCGGCGATGGCAGGCGTGCCAGGAACGCCGGTTTTGTCGTCGTCGGTCAACTGACCTTCGGCCGTGAACCAGATTTTCTGGTCGCGACCTTCCGGCTGGCCGTATTCCTGCCAGAGTTGATGGGCACGATGTGCGATGATCGCGTGAGTGGGTGTTGTCATGGGGGAAGGAACTAGGCGTGCGGAGGAAAGGAGCGGTAAACGGTGAAACGGAAGGCGGCCAAGGAACCGCGGGCAGGAAAGGCATTTAAAAACTGGCGCCCTGCCCGACCGTAAAATCACTGGGCAGATTTTTGGATGCTTTTGCCGGCTTTCTCGATGTCCTTGCCGGCGCCATGCATGGTCTGGCAGCCGGAGAAGAGCGCGGAGCCCAGTAGCAAGACCAGCAATGAGAGAGAGAATTGCTTGTAGGATGGTTTGTTCATGGCCGGCACTCTAACAGCGGCCGGACGCAGCGGCCAGTAGGCCTACACCCCATAGGAAAGGGAGGGTAGCTGAAACGAAAAGCTTTACGCGGAAATCCGAGCTGAAGGTATAGGCAGGGTCCGAAGGCAGCGACGCGATAAAGCATTGAGGAACCACAGAGTCGGACTCAGCCCGTGGTGCGCTTCGGGCTTTGCGTTAATTCCTCGTTCTGAGCTGACCACTTGCAACAGAACGCTGTTGGCATGGCGCAGGCGCGGTAGGCGAAGGCCCCATAGCGGCGATGGCGGCGCGCAGCTACCTTGATGCTCCATGAACCTTCTACTTCTCATCATCGTGTTGCTCCTGTTGTTCGGCGGCGGCGGCTTTTATATCGGCGGACCCGCCATCGGCGGTGGTGGGGTCGGCCTGATCCTCTTGGTCTGCATCATCGTCTACCTTATGGGCGGATTCCGGCCGAAAAACTGATCGATCTGCTCCCCCTCCGCGTGCGCCGGGGTGACCCTGCGGCAGCAATTGTCGGGGCTTCGTGCTCAACAGGGATGTGCGCGACCGGCCTCGAGCTTCAGTCTAGGTGCTAGGTATTTTGCACCACGGCCGCCCAGCGCAGCGGATATCCCAAAATTGGGCCATATCGCGACGTTTTTAACGCGACCGGCTACTGACGCACGTCGGAACCCAGCCGCCTACCCCGCCCCGGCCCACCGCATCCGTTCACTCCGCGCCGCCTCACACAGAACATGTCAACTAATAGTTGACGTGTTGCCGGCGCGTTTCCCCGAAACGGCTCGTCAACCGGTTATCAATGTCATCTATTGGATGACATGCCACCCGCTCCGCTCCATCCCCGACTCGACGTTCCCTTTGCCTTGGCGGATCTGATCATCCAGGCTGCCACCGAAATCACCCGCCGCTCGGCCAAGGCTTACCGCATCGTCCGGCGCCGCGGCCGGGGCGGCAAGGCCCTGCAGCCCGGGCGTGACACGCCTTTGTGGAACGAACTGCGCAAGCAGTTGCTCCCCCACCTCAAGCAATACGGAAATCAGGCCAATCTCGGCCGCGTGCTTGGCCTGCCGCGCCAACAGATCAACGCCTTTGTCGCTGGCAGCCGCATGCCCGATGCCGAACGCACCCTGCAGTTGCTGGCCTGGCTGATGGCCGTCCGGCAAAACCGCAAACCCGCCTGACCGCTCCGACGCACGTCAACTATTAGTTGACATGCGTTTGCTCTATTCAGGCGCACGATGTCCCTCGCCGGCGGCAGCTTGCGTCGTATGGTGCTGCCCTGCGGTTTTGCGAGTGGAGTCTATTTTTCATTCGGACGGCCGTTGAATTGAGTTGCAGCCAATTATGACCCCTTGGTGAAAACGGTTCACGGCAAAACCACGTGCTCGCTACGGTCCACCACGGCCAAAATTTATTTGCGAAAATTACCTGAACGGCTCCGGCCAAAATTTTCTTGGTTCACGGCGATCCCCGCCCTACAGCTTTCTCCCGTGCCCAACCCAACCAAGGAAGAACGCGATCTTAGTTTTAAACCTGTCGTCAATCCGGCTCCGCGCCGGCTGACGCCCCAGCAAATCCACGCTTACAACGAAACTGGCTATGTGATGCCGCTACAGGCCTACACCCCGGCAGAGGCCGATCGGAACCGCGTCTATTTCGACGACTTGTTGCACAAGGTCCAAACCGCCCGCAGCGACCTCGACGCCTATTCCATCAACGGCTTTCACCCGCATTGCGCCGGACTTTACGACATCGTGATGCATCCAGTGATCCTCGATCATGTGCAGGATCTGCTGGGACCGAATTTCATCTGCTGGGGCACGCACTTTTTCTGCAAGCAGCCGCACGATCCCCGCAAGGTCGCCTGGCATCAGGACGCTTCCTACTGGCCATTCACCCCGGCACGCACCGTGACAGTGTGGCTGGCCATTGATCATGCCGACCGCGGCAACGCCGCGATGAAGTTTCTCCCCGGCACGCACCGGCAAGGTCACTTGAAGTGGCGCCAAGTCGCGGCCAACGAGCAAGCCGTGCTCAACCAAGAGATCGAAAACGCCGATCAGTTGGGGCAGCCGGTCTATGATGTGCTTCGCGCCGGAGAATTCTCCTTGCATGCCGATATGCTCGCGCACGGCTCGGACCCCAACAGTTCTGACCGCCGTCGCTGCGGGCTGACCATCCGCTACTGCCCGCCTGACGTGACGGTGCTTAATCCGGGGTGGACGAAGGGTGCAGTCCTCTGCCGCGGCACCGTCACCTCGGATCAGTGGACTTATAATCCGCGTCCGCCCGGAGAAAACGTCAACGCGATGGTGAAGATCATCGGCGCCAATTAGCCACTGTGCGCCAGGAGGAAGACCACGGTCGTTTCCTCCGGCGGGATATCTTTTTCGTGCTCCGTTCGGTTTAACCACCGCGAAGCTTACGCGCATGCAGCGGCACCTGCGCGCCGCCTTAATTGCCTGAGTCCGACTCAGCTTTTGTCCGGCACCTTGGTGGCGACGACATCGATGGCTCCATCCGGACGCATGGCTGATTGACGTTGGGCGGAGGCGGCGGTCCTCACACGACCGGTGGCACGCACTGATACTGATCGCGGGCGCAGGAGCATGAGGATGAAACCCAACATGCCGGTGACTAGCACCACGGCAGCGGCAAATAAAGTTGCGCACAGGGCAAAGAGCGCAACCAACCCGGCCAGGAGGATTCTGATAACTGGCATATCCATGAGACTATCCAAAGCCCCGGAAGTTGCACGGGAAATCTTGCTCCGCGCCGGTCGAAACCCCGCCGATGATTCCACCAGAGCTAATGCGGCGGTGCGACGATGGGTGGACGCGGTTTACCCGTGCCCACAAAGCATGCGGGGGCGGTCTATGCCCATGTGTCGGGGCAGCTCGGTGGAGCGCGTTGTTCTCCAACGCTCTTTCTTCTCCGCCCTCCTCTGTTTTGAGCGCAAGCCGTCCAGCCTAGCGCGGCAATTTCGTGCTGCCGTTACTTGTCCAAAGCTTGGGCCGGTCGGCCGGCCGGCTCCCATTGCCACCCAAAGTTCACTTCAGCTCAAAACCGAATGCCTCGAGTTCGTTCAGGTGGAAAGGCGCGGACTCGATCACTTCCTGGAGCTTGGCCAAAGCGTCGGCCAGGGCCGGTGTGCTGAAGACCGAGATGCCATCATCGGCATCGTGCACATGCACCACCCACGCGCCGCTCGCTTCGTCGGGGCCGATGTGAAAAACCGCGCCATGCAGGTAATTGCCGGGAAGTCCCGGGTGCGGGCCCGCGCCGGGCACGAGAAAAAGGGTGTGCAGCGGATCGTGGACGGCTTCGGCGCCGTGCTTGGTGCGGTGGTGGGAAGGTTTGCCGATGACCATGACGCGCAGACTCTCGGCGCGCGCCCGGTGATCGAGCGGCAGCGACTGGACGTAGCGTTCGTAGATGCTGGCGTTGGACTCGAGTTCGCTGTCGGTGATGGCACCGGCCATGAAGTCGGTGAGATTGTTGGCGTGAAAGGAAGGCAACGCGGCGAGTGAACGGGCCGAGACGTGGCCGCCCTTGTGGTCGGCAGAGGCATAGACCTGTTGGGCGGCATAGAGCCGCTTGAGGGCATCCTGATAGGCGGGGGTCACGGGCACCGCCCCGATGGGGCTAAAATCAATCTTATCCAGAACGGTGTGGTCGAACTCGGCGTTGGGGTCTTGGGACATGGGTGAGCGCGAAATTAAACAGAAAACGCGCGGAAGCTAGCCGTAAGCGCCAGATCGACCGACCAATTAGAGCGCCACGCCGCTACGCTGTGGGTTTGACTGCCTGTGCGCGAGCCCCGGGAACGCTGGCGAGGCGCTCGGCTCCGTGGCGGCGCGCTAATCACCCGCATAGCCGGGGATCTTGGCCACATCCACGGCGTCCACCTGTCTGGGATCCATGAACTGGGAAGCGTAGCGCAGGTAAACCCGTTCACGGACGAAGATATCGAAGAGGTCGGGATCGATATGCCCATTTAGCCGCATCTGGCCGAGGATTTGGAGTGATTCGGAGAGTGACTTACCCTCCTTGTAAGGCCGGTCGCGGGCGGTAAGCGCCTCGAAAATATCCGCGATCCCCATGATGCGTGCCTGCACCGACATCTGTTCACGGGTGAGTCCGCGCGGGTAGCCCTTGCCATCGACGCGCTCGTGATGCCCGCCGGCGTATTCCGGCACCCGTTGCAGGTGCCGCGGCCACGGCAGTGATTCGAGCATCTTGATGGTGACGTTGATGTGGTGATTGATGACCTGGCGCTCAGCGCCCGTGAGCGTGCCAGCGTGGACAGTAAGGTTGAGCACCTCGTCCTTGGTGAGAAAATCCACCTCGTCACCCTGCGGGTTCTTCCAGCGGTATTTCCGGGCGATGAGCTGCACGCGCTCCGCCTCACCGGGTTTCATGGCCTCGCTGCCGATATTGCAAGTGCGCAGGAAGCGGCGGTCCTCATCGAGTTCGCGCA
>JAGNQV010000075.1 GCA_017988885.1 Opitutaceae bacterium
CGCATGCACTTGGGCGCGCAAATGCCGCAGCAGCGGGCGGGCAAATTCCGCCGCCTTGGCGATGTAAGCGTCCACTGCGGGGCTTTTCATGAACGGCCAATCTGCGCCTACTCCGGCGGTTATTTTTTGATGCCGACGTGTTCGAGAAAGGCCTCCTGCGAGCGCGGGCGCCCGAGGAAGGCTTCCACTGAGTCGCCGACGTCGCGGGTATTGCCCACGCTGTAGACTGCTTGGCGCAACCTGCGCCCGGTCTCCACGTCGAGAAAGCCATGCGGTGCCGCCCGGAAGATGCTGGCCATGTCCTGAGCCATGACCAAGGACCAGAGATAGCCATAGTAGCCGGCATCGTAGCCGTTCAGATGGCCAAAGTAGGCCACAAACGCCGTGCCTTGGTCTTTCGTCCCGGTGACACGGGCCAGCACATCGTTACTCTGCTTGACCACATCCGCCTTCCAAGCGTCGTCCACCGAGAGCGAGTGGAGGCCCATGTCGATCAACCCGTAGGCAAGTTGCCCGCGCGTGAGCCGCCCTTCCGTGGCCTGCCGCGCCTGCACCATGGCCGCGATGGTTTCGGCCGGGATTTTCTTGCTCGGATCGCGGTAGTCCGCGGCAAAAGTATCGAGCACCGCTTTGTCCCAGACCCAGTTCTCCAACATCTGCGAGGGTGCCTCGACGAAGTCACGGGGCACGGAGAGCAAGCCAACGTATGGGGCCCGCCCGAGCACATTGTGCATCACATGGCCGAACTCGTGGAACAACGTCTGCACGTCATCGTGTTTGAGCAAGGAAGGTTTGTCGGCGGATGGCGGCGGGAAATTACACAGCAGGGCCGCCAAGGGCAGTTCGAATTTTCCGCCAGGCAGGAGACGGCCTTGTTGTTGGGGGAAATTGGCGAAATGATTGTATTTCCCCTCACGCGGAAACATGTCGAGGTAGAATTGCCCGAGGAGCTCCTTGGTGGCGGAGTCTTCCACCACGAAGAGTTTCACGCCGGGCGCCCAAGTGTAGGGCGGTTCGACCTCGGTGAACTTCAGCCCGAAGATGTCCTGATAAATTCCGAACATGCCGCGCAACACCGCCTCGTAGGGAAAGTAAACCCGCAGCGCCTCCGTATCGACGGCGAACTTTTCCTTCTTCAACCGATCCGTGTAATATCCGGTATCCCAAGGCTCCAACTGGGCGTCGGGCTGGCTCAGCTGGGTGGCTTTCATCTGGCGCAGCGTTTCGGTTTCCTGCGTGAACTTGGGCTCGAGGCCGTCCACCAGGTCATTCTCAAACTTGAGTGCCGTTGCCCCGGTCTTGGCCATTTTGATTTCGGTCTTGTAGTCCGCCCAGTTGGCGTAGCCGAGGCGCTGGGCAACCTCGGCGCGCAGCGCGACGATCTTCGCCAGCACCGGGATATTCTTGTCCCGGGCCAGGGTGTTGCGGGCCAGATAAAGCCGGCGCCGCACATCGGCACTGTCCGCGTGCGAGGCCACCGCCGCATAGTGCCAAGTGATGTTGGCCATCACCCGATAGGTTCCGTCGGGCTGCTTGACCCCGGGACTTTCCAGAAAGCTATCAGCCACTCCTTTCATTTCCTCCGCGGTGAAATCCAGCGGTGCCCGTGCCTCGTTGATGTTAATGCCGAATTGTTGTTCGAGCTCGGCCAGCACCTTGCGCAATTCCTCCACCCGCTGGCGTTCGACCGCCGGCAGACTCAATCCCGCCCGGCGAAAATCCCGCAGGGTGAATTCAAGCAACCGTTGCTGCCGGGCATCCAGCCGGGGCTTCGTGTCGGCGTAAGCCTGCAGCAGCCGGTAGATGTCCTCGCGGTATTCCAGCCCGATGCTCCATGTGTCCAGCTTCGAGCTTTGTTCATTGGCCATATCCCGCATGGCTTTGTCCGGATGGGACTGCCCCAACGTATAAACCTGGTTGTTAAAAATTCCGGCCGCATAAGTGATGTCATCATAAGCGGCAAAGGTGCTGGCAAAATCCGCCTTCGCCGGATCCTGCGCCACCAACGCGGCCAGCGCGTCGTCGGCGGTCTTGATGGTCGCGTCGGTTTGACTGCCGAGCGCCTCCGGGGTTTTCGGATAATCCGGCACGCACAGCACTTGGTTGGCCTGCGCCGCCTTGGTTTGGAAATCGGCATAAGACGCCAATGGTCCAGCGACCAAAGGCACGACTGTCGTCAAAGCAAGCAGGACGGGGATGAGCGTAATACGGGGTGGCTTCATGGTGAGGGGATCGCGTTATGACACGCAAAAATTGCCTCGATGCAATCCCAGTTCTCAACTGCGCTGCCGCCTGCCACGCGCGAGGTTTTTATTGTCGAAATCAAGCGCACGGCTAGCCTCCGGCCATGTCGCTGATTTCCATCAACCCCGCCACCGGGCAGCGCATCCATATCTATGGACCGCACTCTTCCGTCCATATCGAGTCGGTCATCAAGCGGGCGCATGAGTCATTCCTCGCCTGGCGCGAAACCTCGCCGGTTTTTCGTGCCCGCTTGCTGCGCGCCCTCGGCCGCACGCTCCGCCGGCAACGCGACGATCTCGCCGCACTCATGACCGCCGAGATGGGCAAACCCATCACTCAAGCCCGCGCCGAAATCGAGAAGTGTGCTTTGGTTTGCGACTACTATGCTCGGCACGGCGCGGATTTTATCGCCGACGAACATCCCGCCGGCGCGCCCAAGCCAGCGCGCATCACCTTCGATCCGCTCGGCACGGTGCTCGCCATCATGCCGTGGAATTTTCCCTTCTGGCAGGTCTTTCGCGCCGCCGTGCCGGCGCTGATGGCCGGCAACACGGTGATCCTAAAACATGCCGCCAATGTTTCCGGTTGCGCCCTCGCGATCGAACAAGTGTTCGCCGATGCCAAACTCCCGGGCGGCCTGCTGCAAACCCTGCTCATCACCACGCAGGAAATTCCCGCGCTCATCGCCGATGCACGCATCCATGCGGTCACGCTCACCGGCAGCACCGGCGCAGGCCGGCAGGTCGCGGCTCTCGCCGGCGCCGCCTTAAAACCCTGCGTGCTCGAACTCGGCGGGAGCGACCCTTACCTGATCCTCGAGGATGCCGACCTCGACCATGCGGCGGAAGTCTGCGCCAGCGCCCGCCTCGTCAACGCCGGACAAAGCTGTGTGAGCGCCAAGCGCTTTATCGTCGTCAGCAAAGTGCGCCGCGACTTCGAGAAGCGTTTCACCGTTCGCATGGCCGCGCGTCAGACCGGCGATCCCCTTGATCCCAAGACCGCCCTGGGGCCGCTCGCGCGCCACGATCTGCGCGACAGCTTACACGATCAGGTTCAGCGCAGCATACGCCGCGGCGCCCGCCTCCTGCTCGGCGGCAAACTGCCCCAGGGCCCCGGCTGGTTTTATCCGCCAACGGTGCTGACCGGCGTCACGCCCGGCATGGCCGCTTACGACGAGGAATTGTTCGGGCCCGTCGCCGCCATCATTCCCGTGCGCGACGAAGCCGCCGCCATCGCCGCCGCCAATGATTCCGTTTACGGTCTGGGGGCCGCGATTTTCAGCCGCAACCGCCGTCATGCCCACGAACTCGCGGCCCAGCTCGAGGCCGGCATGGTCTTTATCAATGAAGCAGTGCGCTCTGACCCCGCGCTGCCTTTTGGCGGCATCAAACAAAGCGGCTACGGCCGCGAACTGGGGCTGCTCGGCATCCGCGCCTTCGTGAACATCAAGACACTCTGGATTGCCTGAACTTTATGCCAACTCCACTCCAACTGAGCCCAGCCCAAATCGCGGCCTATCACACCGATGGCTTCATCGTCGTAGAGGAGGTGTTCTCCGCCGCCGAAGTGGAAACCCTGCGCGCGGCCGAAGCCTCACCCGAAATTCAAACCGCCCTGCGTGAAGCCGGCATCGCACACAAGACGGTGCACCTGCTCGAACTGACGACCCGCCATCCGGCTTTTCTGGCCCTGGCGCGCGACCCGCGCCTCGCCGCCGCCCTGTGCGCCCTGCTCGGCCCCGACGTGCAACTCCAACATTCCAAACTCGCCACGAAGCCCGTCACCCGCGGCGCCGGGGCTTTCGGCTGGCATCAGGACATCATGTTTTATCCGCACACCAACACCTCGCTGCTTTCGATCTTTGTCTATCTCGACGAGGCCACGCCCGAGAACGGCTGCATGTCGATGGTCCGCGGCAGCCACCGCCTCGGCCCGCTCAATCACCTCGACGCCGACGGACATTTCGACGGCAAGTGTCGTGAGCCCGCCCACTGGTCCGACCGTCCGGAAAACGTGGTGCCCATCACCCCGCGCGCGGGCGGCATCAGCATCCACCACTGCCTCACCCTCCACGGTTCTCCGCCCAATCTCTCGGGCCTGCCACGGCGAGGCGTGGTGTTTTCCTACCGGGCCGACGACGCCCAACAGCTCGGCGACACGATTTTCCGCGACACCGGTCTGGTCGTCTGCGGCCGCCGCCATGGCGTCACTCGTTGCGAGGCCGGAAGCTGGTTGCTCCCGCGCCGCACTGGCCACAACTACGGCAATGCCCACCAGCAAGTCGGTGACTGGGCCGAATCCCTCAATGCCAACGCCGGCGTCTGAAAAGCATCCGCAGTCCGTTTGGCTCGACACCGATATTGGTGACGACACCGACGACATTTTTGCTCTCGCCCTCATCTGCGCGAGCCCCGAGTTGCAGCTCGCGGGGGTGAGCACGGTCTTTAGCGAAACGGTCGAGCGCGCCCGCTTGGCCCAAACCGTGCTCCAAATGAACGGACGCACGACCGTGCCCGTGGCCGCCGGCTGCGGGTATCCGCTGCTGGGCACGGGCCACCACACGCTGTTTCCCAATGGGCCGATGCCCCGCGAGCCCAACCCTCAGGCGCCTTGCGCATTGCCCGCCGCCCAGTTGCCACCCTTGTCGCGCCTGCATGCCGTTGACCTCTTGGCGCGGCATTTGCGGACGCACCCTGGGAAGACGATCCCGATCGCCATCGGCGCGCTGACCAACCTTGCGACCCTGCTGCTCCACGACGCGGAAGCCGCCCGCAAAATCCCGCGCCTCGTGGTCATGGCCGGCGAGTTTCGAAAAAATATGTGGGAGTGGAACATCCACTGCGACCCGCAATCCGCCGCCTGCGTAGCGCAAAGCGACCTGCCCATCGATTTCATTCCCTGGCAAATTGGCATGACCTGCACCGTCAGCCGGACGCAACTAGACCGGTTGTTTGCCTCGCGCACACCGACCGGCAAGTTGCTCACCCGCGCCGTCCGGCTCTGGCGCAAGGCGAAAAAAGTCCACCTCATGCCCCATTTGTTTGATCCCATGGCGGTGGCCGTGGTGCTGCATCCCGAGTGGTTTGAATGGCGGCGTGGTCGCGTCACGGTCTCGTTCGCGCCGGCGACGTTCTCCCACACCCATTTTACCCTCGATCCCAAAGGACCGCATCGCGTGGCTTGGAACGTCAAGGCCGGTCCGGCCGTGCGCACCGTTTGGTCAAGAATCCTGTCACTTTAATCCGGCACTCTTCCCGCGGCGGAGCGGATTCCCTCCTCTTGGCTGCGCTTGTCCACCGCCCATAAAATACTGGCGATGACCGCCGGCGAAAAGCAGGATGTGTTTGTTCCATGGCCCAGCGCACCCGCCCCTCTCCATCCACGTCACCCGATTCGGCCGCGATGGAACCCGCCCGGCCGGCCTACTTCAATCGCGAGCTCTCCTGGCTCGCCTTCAACCGCCGGGTGCTCGAGCAGGCGCAGAGCGAACGGCATCCCCTCCTCGAACGCGTCAAATTTCTCGCCATCGTTAGCTCCAATCTCGACGAGTTTTTCGAAATTCGTGTGGCCGGTCTCATCCAGCAGGTGGATTCCGGCGTCACCGAAGCCAGTCTCGACGGGTTGAGCGCGCGCGAGCAACTCCGCCGCATCCACGCCGTCGTCGCCGCCCTGATCGAGGATCAATACCGCTGCTGGCACGAACAATTGCTACCCGCGCTGGCGGCGAAAAATCTTCACTTCAAGTCCGCCCGCGAACTTACCCCGACCGAGTTGAAATGGGTGCGGACCTACTTTCGCGAACAGGTTTATCCTGTGCTGACGCCGCTGGCCCTCGACCAGTCGCATCCTTTCCCTCAACTTGGTAACAAGACGCTGAATGTGGTCGTGACGCTCGACAATCCCGCCACACCGGAGGTCGAACAGCTCGTCGCCATCTTGCCCGTGCCGCGGATTTTGCCACGCCTCGTCACCATCGCGCCGCTCAAGACCGGACCCCATCGCACCATTTTTCTCAGTGAAATCATCAAGCTGTGCGCCGGAGAACTTTTCCCCGGCTACCGGCTGACGAGCGCGCATGCCTTCCGGGTCACCCGCAACAGTGACCTTTATATCGACGAGGAGGAATCCGAAAACCTGCTCAAGCGCATCGAGGAAGAGTTGCGCAATCTCCGCCGCGGCGCAGCCGTGCGGCTCGAGATTGAGGCCGGCGTGAACGACGCCATCTTCGATCTGCTCTGCGAACACCTTGGCCTCTCGCACGAATATGCTTTTCGTCTCACGGGACAGATCAACCTGCTCCGGATCATGAGCCTCGCCGACCTCGACCGGCCTGACCTCAAGTATCCTCCATTCACGCCGGTCAACCTTTCACCGCTCAGCGAGCCCGCACGGATTTTTGCAACCTTGCGGCGCCAGGACGTGCTCCTGCATCACCCTTACGACGCGTTTACGCCAGTCGTGGATTTCGTCGAGGAAGCCGCGCGCGATCCACAGGTCTTCGCGATCAAGCAAACCTTCTATCGCACCAGCGGCGATTCGCCACTGATCCGGGCACTCATTGCCGCCTCGAGAAACGGCAAACAAGTCACGGCGCTGGTCGAACTGCGGGCACGCTTTGACGAGGCCAACAACATCCAATGGGCCAAGCAACTCGAGGAAGCTGGCGTGCATGTCGTTTATGGACTCATCGGTCTCAAGACCCATTGCAAGCTGTGCCTCGTCGTCCGCCAGGAAGGCCGGCGCATGCGTCATTACGCGCACCTCGGCACCGGCAATTACAACCCTCGCACCGCCCGACTTTATACCGACCTCAGTTACTTCACCACCCGCACCAGCCTGACCGGTGAAGTCGCAAAACTATTCAATGCCTTGACCGGTTTTGGCCGTTCGCCGGCCTTTCGTCACCTGCTGGTCGCGCCTTACAATCTCCACCGCCGCATCCGCGAACTCATCGATCGCGAGCGGAGAAACGCCACCGCCGGGCTACCGGCGCGCATCATCGTCAAGATGAACTCCCTCGTGGACCAAGCGGTCATCGACTGCCTCTACGCCGCCTCGCAGGCCGGCGTAAAAATCGACCTCATTGTGCGGGGGATCTGCTGCCTCGTTCCGGGCGTCAAGGGCCTCAGTGAAAACATCCGCGTGCGCAGCATCATCGGCCGTTTTCTCGAACATGCGCGGGTGTTCTATTTCGAAAATCATGGCGGCCGGCCACTCATTCTCGCCGGCAGCGCCGACTGGATGCCACGCAACTTTCTCCGGCGCGTCGAGGTGCTCTTCCCCATTCTCGACGCCCACCTGCGCCGCTGGGTCATCGAAGAATTATTACCCATGGAGATGAAAGACAACACCAACGCCCGCTGGCTGCACGCCAATGGCAGCTACGTGCCACTGCCGCGCCCCGCGGGCGAGTCGCTGTTTTCCATCCATGCCCACTTCATCGCCAGTGCCGGCCAGCGCGCCCAACTGTCGCTAGCAGTTACAGCCGATCACCCCGCCGGACGTTCCTCGCGCCAATCACTTTCTTAACCAAGCCCAGAAAACCGCTTGTGTCATAAGTTTTACTGTATCCAACTGACCGGCGACAAAGCATGCATCCCCGGAAATTAGCCTTGGGCTGACCGCCGGCAGGACCGCACACTTTAGCCGTCTTACTGTCCGGCATCCTATTCCGGCCAGCCACTCATTCACGTTCCCATCTCATGCGGGATTATTTCATCCGCCGCTTTTTACTCATCCCGCCCACCCTGCTCGGCATCACGCTGATCGTTTTCCTGATCACGCGGATCGTGCCCGGCGGCCCTTTGGAACGGGCCATCATGGAGATGAAACAAGCCGACATGGCTTCGGGTCATGGTGGCGGCATGCGCGGCAGCGGCAGCAGCATGGCGCTCTCCGACGAACAGTTGCAGCAGTTGAAGGCCTACTATGGCTTCGATAAGCCCGCTCTCGTCAGTTACGGCCTTTGGCTCGGCAAGATTGTGCGCGGCGACCTCGGCACTTCCTACCGCTACAACGAACCGGTCTGGGATATCATCCGCTCCCGGTTTCCTGTCTCGCTCTTCTACGGCCTCATCACCTTGGCCATCACCTATGCGATTTCGATTCCGCTGGGCATCCTGAAAGCCATCAAGCACCGCACCCTGATCGACAACGCCACGTCGGTCTTCATCTTCATGGGCTACGCCGTGCCCGGTTATGTGCTCGGGGCGCTCCTGCTGTTATTTTTCGCCGCCCGCCTCGAATGGTTCCCGATGGGCGGATTCACCAGCTACGAATTCGCCGACCTTTCCTTCTGGGGGCAGGCGCTCGACTTGGCCCGGCATGCGGCGCTGCCGTTGCTCTGCTATCTGGTCGGC
The DNA here is from genome assembly GCA_017988885.1 of Opitutaceae bacterium. GTDB lineage: Bacteria > Verrucomicrobiota > Verrucomicrobiia > Opitutales > Opitutaceae > UBA2377. The sequence continues at coordinate 8,604 of JAGNQV010000075.1, forward strand.
AGCTTCGCCGTCACCACGCTGCTGATGAAGAACCACCTGATGGACAACCTCGCCGCCGACTACGTCCGCACCGCGATCGCCAAGGGCGCCTCCTTCCGCCAAGCCGTGCTCGGTCACGCCCTGCGCAACTCCCTCATCCCCATTGCCACCACGTTTGGCCAAAATATTACCCTGTTGGTCACGGGCTCGTTTCTGATTGAGACGATCTTTGACATCAACGGTTTCGGCCTGCTCGGCCTGACCTCCATCTTCGACCGCGATTATCCGGTGGTGATGGGCATCATCTTTCTCGCCAGCCTGCTGCTCCTGCTGGGCAACATCCTCTCCGACGCCTTGGTGGCGCTCATCGATCCCCGCATTCGTTTCAAGTAAACCCGCTGCGCGATGGCCCTCAATCCTCTCACCCTTCGCAAACTCCGCCGTTTCCGTTCCATCAAGCGGGGTTATTGGTCCTTCGTGATTCTCGTCGGACTCGTGGTGCTCTCCTTGCTCGGCGAACTTTTGGTGAATCAACGCGCCCTCATGGTGCGTTACGAGGGACACTGGTATTTGCCCACCTACGGAGCGAACCTGCCCGGCACCGTTTTCGACCTGGGCTACAGCTACGAGACCAACTACCGCGACCTGCAGACCCGCTGCCAGACGGAAGCCAAGGGCAACTGGGTGCTCATGCCCCCGGTCGCCTACGGGGCCAATGAAAACACCTCCTATGAGGGCGTGTTCAAACCCGCGCCTCCGTCCTGGATGAATGGTCCCGCCGGGCACTGGCTCGGCACCGACACGACCGGTCGCGATATCTTCGCCCGGCTTTTCTATGGCTTCCGGATCGCCATCTTTTTCTCCCTGGCCTTCATGGTCCTCACCTATCTGATCGGCATCACCATCGGCTGCCTGATGGGTTACTATGGCGGCATCTTCGATCTGATCGTGCAACGCCTCATCGAAGTTTGGTCGAACATCCCCTTTCTCTACATGGTGATCATTCTGTTCTCGGTGATCCCCTCGACTTTCAGCATCCCCGCCCGCATCGGCCTGCTGCTTGTCGTCATGGTGCTATTTTCCTGGACCTCGATGACCTACTATATGCGCACCGCGACCTACCGCGAAAAAGCCCGGGATTACACCGCCGCCGCCGTCGTGCTTGGGGCCGGACCGGGCCGGATCATCTTCAGTCATATCCTGCCCAACACCATTTCGACGATCGTCACGTTCATGCCGTTCACCGTGGTTTCAGCCATCACCGCCATCACCGCGCTCGATTTCCTCGGCTTCGGCCTGCCGCCGCCCACGCCCAGCATGGGCGAGCTGCTCAAGCAAGGCACCCAGACCCTGACCACCGCGCCATGGATCGTCGCCAGCGCCTTCGCCGCCTTGGTTTTCATTCTGATTCTCATCACCTTCATCGGCGAGGCCGTGCGCGAGGCCTTCGATCCCAAGAAATTCACCACTTACCAATAAGCTCATGTCCTCCCTAAAAGTCATCCGTTCATCCCTCGCCTTCGTGCTGGGTGCAGGCCTGCTCCTCCTCAGTGCCTGCGGCAAAAAAGAAGCCGCCAGCACCGCGGCCAAACACGATGCCCGCGACGAGGCCAAGGCCTTTTACGCCACTCATGCGGATTTTTTCCATTTCAAGACTCCCGCGGATATCCCAACGGGACTCAACTGGCAGGACGGCCACGAACTGACGGAGTTCGCTTCGCCCGAGGCGAAGCGCGGCGGCACAATCAATTTTTGGCTGCAGGACTTTCCCCGCACGCTGCGCACAGTCGGCCCGGACTCCAACGGCAGTTTCCGCCCCTGGATTCTCGACGACAACACAATGCTCTACGCGCGGCGCCACCCGAACCAGACCGACCTGACTCCCGACGGCTTCCATTACTTTCCCGGCATCGCCGACCGCTGGGCACTCGATCGCGCGAACAAGACCGTTTATATCCATATCAACCCTGCCGCCCGCTGGTCCGACGGTGCCCCCCTCACGACGGAAGACGTGCTGTTCTCCCATTTCTTTTACCGTTCCGCCTACATCAAGGCCCCGTGGTATAACAACTATTACAGCACGAAATTCGCCAGTCTGACCCGCTTCGACGACCACACTTTCGCTCTGCAGTTTCCAGAGCTCCGACCGGATATCCTCGCCCAAGCTCTCGAAAACGAACCCACCCCCGCGCATTTCTACGCTGAGCTCGGCGACGACTATCCGGAACGCTACCAGTGGCGCAGCGTGCCCACCAGCGGTGCCTATACGGTGCGCGATCAGGATATCGACAAAGGCCGCGCCATCACGCTTACCCACGTCAAGGACTGGTGGGCGCAAGACCTCAAGTTCTGGCGGCACCGCAACAATCCCGACCGTATCCGTCTCACCGTGATCCGCGACAACGCCAAAGCCTTTGAAGCCTTCCGCAAGGGTGACCTCGATTTCTTCAATCTCCGGTTGTCGGAAGATTGGTATGACAAACTGCCCGACAGCGCCCCTGAAGTGCGCGACGGCTACATCCACAAGCTGAAATTCTTCAATGATATCCCCCGCCCCACCTACGGCCTGTGGATGAACGAGACCAAGCCCCTCCTCGCGAATCAGGACATCCGCGCCGGCATCCAATACGCCATGAATTGGGAACTCGTGATTCAAAAATTCGCCCGCGGCGACTGGGTCCGCATGCAGACCACATCCGACGGCTACGGCGAATTCACCCACCCGACGCTGCGCGCCCGCACCTTCTCGGTGGAGCAGGCGTTGGCGCACTTTGCCAAGGGCGGATTCACCAAACGCGGCCCCGACGGTATCCTGGTCAACGACGCCGGCCAGCGGCTCTCTGTTCAGGTCACCACCGGATACGAACACTACAAAGACGTGCTCACCATCCTGCAGGAGGAGGCACTGAAAGCTGGTCTCGATTTGCGCGTCGAGGTGCTCGACAACACCGCCTCTTGGAAAAAAGTGCAGGAGAAAAAACACGAGATAGTGTTCTCCGCCTTCAATGTCGGACCCGAAATGTTTCCCCGCTATTGGGAAACCTACCACTCGGCCAACGCCTACGATCAGGCCTTTCTGCCTGACGGCTCGGTCAACCCTGCACGCAAAATCAAGACCCAGACCAATAATCTGCAGGAATTCGCCACCCCCGAATTCGACCGCATGATCGAAGCCTACGATAAGTCCGAGAGTCTGGCGGAGATGAAACAACTCGCCTTCAAGATGGAGGAATTGCTCTACGACGACGCCTCCTTCTCGCCCGGCTTCATCATCCCTTTCATGCGCACCGGCACCTGGCGTTGGGTCGGCGTGCCCAAGGAGGGCAACGTTAAGATCGTCACCCAGTTCGAGGAATACCGGCTCTTCTGGGTGGACGAGGAAATGAAGCGGGCCACCGAAACTGCGCGCAAGACCGGCCAGACTTTTCCGCCCGGCGTCAAGGTCTACGATCAATACAAACAACCCTAAATTACGTGCCGGACCCCTCTGCCATGTCTCCTGTCGAAGCCCCTGTGCTGGCGGTGCGTGATCTCGTCACCACCTTCGACACCGACGCCGGCCGGCTGACTGCCGTCGATGGCGTCAGTTTTCAGGTGCACCGTGGCCGCACGCTCGGGATTGTCGGGGAATCAGGCTGCGGCAAGAGCGTCACGGCTTTTTCCATCATGCGCTTGTTACCCCAACCCATGGGTCGCATCGCCGGCGGACAAGTGCATTTCGACGGCAAGGACCTCGTGCAATTGCCGGCCGACCAGATGCTGAAAATCCGCGGCGGCCGCATCGGGATGATCTTTCAAGAGCCGATGACCGCGCTCAATCCCCTCCACACCATCGGACGGCAGTTGAGCGAAGTCTTCCTGTTGCACCGCACCGACGACAAACGGGCCGCGCTGGAAATGTCCGTCGAGATTCTGCGCAAGGTCGGCATCCCCTCGCCCGAGGTGCGCGTCGGCGAATATCCGCACCAACTCTCCGGCGGCATGCGCCAGCGGGTGGTCATCGCCATGGCGCTTGCCTGCAAGCCCGCGGTGGTCATCGCCGATGAACCCACCACCGCCCTTGATGTCACGATTCAGGCCCAGATTCTGGAGTTGATGCAGTCCCTGCAGGATGAGATGGGCATGGCTATCGTCCTCATCACTCATGATCTCGGTGTCATTGCCGAAATGTGCGATGATGTCGTGGTCATGTATGCGGGTCAGGTGGCCGAAACGGGACCCGTGGAACGCATTTTCGCCGC
>JAGNQV010000254.1 GCA_017988885.1 Opitutaceae bacterium
GAGTTTGTGCATGATCGGAGCGAACGCGCACATGAAAGGTCTCTCCTTCCGGCACCCAGCCTGGTGTATGGTGATAGGGACGACCCTTGGACGGAAAGACCCGGGGCATGATTGATTCCTGAGAGCATCACGTGCGCATGTCAAAGGCGGGGCGTGGGCTGAACAGCGGGCACAGGGACGTGCCCGCCCACCCTTCTAGGCTGACACTGAAGTCCGTTCCGGGGTGGACGCGCAGGTCCCGCTGCGCGTCGCTGCGCACTCATCCGCATTTATCACACCTCGCGCACCAATTCATCCGCAGGCTTTTGGCTCGCGGGCCTTCGTGAATCTGCGAACCTGCAGCCACCCCATGAAATTCGAACACTTCGCCCTCAACGTGACCGATGCCCGCGCCGTGGCCCAGTGGTATGTCGCGCATCTTGGCTTCACGGTCGCCCATCAGCGCGAGGATGCGCCCTTCACCCACTTTCTCGCGGATGACACCGGCCGTATCATCGTGGAGTTTTATTCCAATCCCGCCGCGCCGGTGCCCGACTATGCCGCCGCCCATCCGTTGTGCTTTCACCTCGCCGTGGTCGCCGCCGATGCCCATGCCGAGCGCGTGCGACTCGCCGCCGCCGGCGCCAAACTCCTGCGCGAGGAACCGCAACCCGACGGCTCCCTGCTGGTGATGATGCGCGACCCATGGGGCGTGCCGCTGCAGCTCTGCGAACGTTCCACGCCGTTCAAACTGCCGTGACGTCCACGGTCGTGCTGGATTTGCCGGCCCGCCCCGGCCATCCGCGCAATTCCGAGGGTGCTTTCGTGGCACTGCGCGACGGCCGCCTGCTCTTCGCCTACTCCCATTATCTCGGCACCAGCTGGCAGGATCATGCCGCTGCGGTCATCGCCGCCCGCGAATCGGCCGATGGCGGGCGCACCTGGTCGGCGGAAGATCGCATCCTCGTCGCCAACGAGGGCGACTGCAATGTCATGAGCGTCTCGCTGCTCCGTCTGCACGACGGCCGGATCGCGCTCTTTTATGCCCGGAAAAATTCCGCCACCGATTGCCGGCTCCAACTGCGCACGTCCCGCGACGAAGGCGCGACCTGGAGCGAACCCACCTGCTGTATTCCCGTGCCCGGTTATTTTGTGACCAACAATGACCGCGTGGTGCAGCTCGCCGCCGGACGCCTGCTCGTCCCCGCCGCCTATCACCGGCCGCAACGGCCCGATGGTGATATTGCCGCGGGCATTGATTCCCATGGCGAAGCGGCGTGCTTCATCTCGGATGATGCCGGGAGCTCCTGGCGCGAAGGTCCGCAGCGCCTGCGTATTTCACCGGCCATCGCTTCCGGCCTGCAGGAACCCGGCATCATTGAGCGCCGCGACGGCTCGCTCTATGGCTGGGCGCGCACCGATGCCGGCCAGCAGTGGGAGTTTTCTTCCGCTGATAGCGGGGAGACCTGGCGCCTGCCGCAGCCGTCGCGTTTTGCCGCGCCGTGCAGTCCGCTTTCGCTGCGCAACCTTGGCTCCGCCACGCAGCCGCTCTGGCTCGCCCTCTGGAACGAGCCCGCCCGGCCCGTCAACGCAGAAACCGCCTACGCCCAAAATTCCAGCTGGGGCCGCACCCCGCTCGTCGCCACTTTCAGCCGCGACGAGGGCGCCACTTGGTCCGCGCATCAAATCATCGAGGATGATCCGGCGCGCGGCTTCTGCTACACGGCGATCCACCGCACCGGCGATGCGGTATTGCTCGCCTATTGTTGCGGTGGTCGCGGCAGCGCGGTGCTGCAGGATTTATGCATCCGCCGGCTCACGGATTTTTTGCCGTAAGCCAGCCACCGCCTCAGCCTTTCCACGGGGCCTTGACGACCCTGTAGCCGTCGGGCGTTTTGCGAAAATAAGCCTCGTCCGATTCGTAATATTCGTTGCCCGCATACCAGATGCTCTTGGCGTCGCCGGGCAGCGATTTGGTGATGGCGCCCTGCGGGGCCTCGATCCACACGAGACCGTCGGGCGTCTTCCGGAAAAACTGGCCGTCTTTGAAAAGATATTCCGCGCTATCCAGCCACACGGATTGGTAGGCTTCCTCCACCACGGTCGCCGGCTTCACGACGGCGGGCGGCGGATCCACGACCACATAGCCGTTGGGCACGGCCTGATAATAAGTGTCGTCGTAGCGGTAATAAACCGAGTTACCCACGTAAACCCGGACGTAACGTGACGGCAGCGCATGCACGACGGCCCCCCGCGGCGCCCGGACCACCACGTAGCCGTGGCGGGGATCTTGGCGGTAATAAACACCGCGATGCGTATAATAACGGTCCTTGCCGAGATTGATCTCGGCGTAGCCGTGAGGCAGATTGAAACCAAGCGACACGCCCACGCGCGTGTCCGCGTGTAATCCCGGCGTGCCGACGCCGGCGACGGCCGCCAGCAGGAAAAGTGAAGAGCGAAGAATTCGTGATGGATTCATGATGAGGGTGAGTTGAGCCAACATTCACTCAGACGCCGGAATCGCCCAAAGGTTTCATCGCCACGGCGGTAGTTTGGGCGTCGCCGCGGTCCGCGCTCGCGCGCAATCACCGGCTGGGTGGGAACTCCCGCCGGCCGGCGGCGTCACACCACGCATGCCTGTTGCTAATTCGTCCCTGCGCCGCGCAGCGCGGCTCATCCTGCTGGGCGGGCTGGGTTGCATCAGTCTGCACGCCACCGCGATCACGGCCGAACCGGGACTTGCCCTTTTAGTCGTGTCGCCAGCGCAAAATCCCGCCGCAGGGCCGGTATTATCACCAGCCCAGCAGACTGCGCTCGACCAGCTCGTGGCGCAGGAAATCGCCTCCGCCCGACAGGGCGGCGTCACGAGCTTTCGCGGCACGTTCACGAGCCGGCGCACCGCGGCGGAACGCACGGCGGCCGGACTCGACCGACTCACCCCCGAGGAAGCGACGCAGCTCGATGCCCGCGTGGCCGGAGCACTCGCTGCCCTGCCGTCGGTCCAGCCCACGCCGCGGGCACCTGACCCCGGCGGCATTGACGTGCGGACGGCGCTGCCGGCGAAGATCCACGGCAGCGTGACCCTCGGCTACGGCTGGGGCGCCGGCGGCGATTATCGTTTTGGCTCGATTGAAAGTTATTATTACGACCCTGAAAAACGATTCGGGGTCGGCTTGGCCATCGGCACCAGCCGCGGCTCGGGCTGTTTTCGCTATTGATCGCGGGCCGGAACGGCCGCCGCAGCCCGGCGATTATTTTCCCGGCGAGGGAAATTTACGCTGGCTAGCGGTGGTTTACATGATGAGGTGGACCCCGCCTGCCATAACGGCCCGGCGCAACCGCCCACCTCTACATGTCTGTTCATGCTTCTAGTGGCAAAGCAGAGCCCAAGTTTTCCCTTTGGCTCTTCCTGCTCGTCAACGTCTTCTCCTTCACCGCC
>JAGNQV010000076.1 GCA_017988885.1 Opitutaceae bacterium
CCGGATATGTCGGCTACGACGAGGGCGGCCAGCTCACCGAAGCGGTGCGACGCAAGCCGTATGCCGTGGTGCTGTTCGACGAAGTCGAGAAGGCCCATCCGGATGTCATCCAGATTCTCCTGCAGATTCTCGAGGACGGACGTCTGACCGATTCACTCGGGCGCTCCGTGGATTTCCGGAATACCATCATCATCATGACCTCGAATGTCGGCGCCCAATTGCTGCAGCGTCAGACCTCGATGGGCTTTGCCGCGGCCGCGGCAAATTTCAATGATGCCGAAAAGATGCGCGAAAAGGTGCTCGAAGAAGCCAAACGCATATTCAAACCAGAGTTTCTCAACCGCATTTCGGATATCATCTTCTTCCGGCCGCTCGACAAGGACGACCTGGTGAAAATCATCGAGCTGGAGTTGACGAAATTTGCCCAGCGTTTGGCTGAGCGGAAAATCACCCTCGAGTTTACGCCGGAGTCGAAGGCCCTGCTCATCGACAAGGGCTATGACGAAAAATACGGCGCGCGACCGTTGCGCCGGGCGGTTGAGCACTATCTCGAGGATCCTTTGGCCGAGGCTATCCTGCGCGGTGACGTGAAGGACGGCGAGCCGGTGTTGGTGGACCGCGACGGCGAAAAACTTATCTTCAAGCAAAAGACGCCTCCCGCCACCACAGGTGTGGCGTCGTAAACGGCGACTATCCGTCGCCTAAAGAAGCCCCGCCCCCTGAGATCAACGGGAGCGGGGCTTTCCGTAATAGAGGCCTTCAATCGCAGATGATTCAGTGCGCGGGAGGCCGCAGGATGTCCAGCGCCGTTAGCGTGGCGGCGTTACGTGTTTCAAGGCCGAGTTTGCGGAAGATGTTCTCAACATGCTTGTGCACGGTGCGCACCCCGGCCCCAAGAATGGTGGCGATATCCGGGTTGCTTTTACCCTGAGCCACCCAGTAAAGCACCTCAGCTTCGCGGGCGGTGAGGCCGAGCTGCATCAGGGCGGCGGGTCCCGGGCGCGCATCGGGTTCTTCGAGGACCAGCAAGGCCAGATCGTCCCGTCCGCGTTCGGCAAAACGGCGCACAATGAGCGGCGAGTCCTGTTGCTTCAGGCCCATCGGCAGTTGGCCTTGAGTGTGATCGGGGAAATGCTTGTGCAGCATGGCTTCTGCGAGATGGGTGGAAAAGACGATGTGGCCGGTGGCATCGATGAGCACCACGGCTCGGTCGAGTGACTGGCGCAGTTCGTTTTCCGCCTCGATGCGCATGGCCAGTTCTTCTTCCAGTGAGCGTTGGAGCGCGCGGATTTGCAGGTGGGTGTTGACGCGTGCGAGCACCTCCGCCGGATGCACCGGCTTCAGGATGTAATCCACGGCCCCGGCGCCGAAGGCCCGCAATTTTTCCTCGGGTGTATCCAAGGCGGTCATGAACAGGACGGGAATGCTGCGCCACGCCGGTTGGTTCTTGATAATCTTGCAGATCATGAAGCCATCCTGCCCAGGCATCACTGCATCCAGCAGAATCAGATCTGGCGTGGTATGTTTAAGCAGGGCCAGGGCACTGGCTCCGCTTTCAGCCACGAGGAGTTCGTGGCCGGCCTCGCTGAGAGTGTCGAGGACAAGCGACAGATTTGCCGGAGTGTCATCAACGATGAGGATTTTGGCGGGGATCATGGGCGGAAGGACTGGGTGGTTTCGAGCATCTCGCGGATCCGCTCCATCTGGAAGGACCGGGCGAGTGCTTCAATGCGTTCGAGGAAAAGCCGGCATTCAGGCCGGGTAATTTTAAGTTCTGCCAGCAACCGGCGTAAGGCAGTGATTTCCCCGCGCTGCGCCACCTGCAGGAGGGCCTCGAGATCGGATTGTAGAGGCAATTGCCCGCCGCCATTCTGGATGGGTGGATGCACTGGCGCGGCGTGCGTCAGTGTCAGGCCGAGATGCAGGGCGATGCGTTGCACCAGATCGGCCTCCCGAAAAGGTTTGGAAAGAAAATCATCGCAGCCGGAGGCAAAAGCGTCGTCCTGGTTGAATGAAAGCACCGAAGCGGACATCGCGATCAATTTAAGCTTAGAGCCACCGGCGAGTGCACGTAACCGGCGAGCCAGTTCGAGGCCATCCATGTCGGGCATGCGTAGATCTAGGAAGATAAGTTGCGGCGGCTGGGTGGCGACGAACGCAAGGGCTTCTTCACCGGATGCGGCAGCAATGACTTCGAAGCCCAGGGGCTGGAGTAGATCAACGATCAGCGAACGATTCACCGCTATATCATCCACCACCAGCAGCCGTTGTCGCGGACCGAGGTAACCGGTGACGGGTTCGGAACCAGCGAATGGCGTGACGGAGTTGCTGGTGAGCACGGGCAGAATGGTGGCAAACGCGAAAGTGCTGCCAACGCCCGGTAGGCTGGTAACCGTGAGCTGACCACCCATGAGGGCGACCAAACGCTGACAGATCGCGAGGCCTAGTCCGGTGCCGGGCTCAGCCGGGCGGGCGTCTACGGCTTGTTGAAATGGTTGGAACAGCCGGCTTTGATCTGCCGCAGAAAGGCCTACGCCGGTGTCGCGCACGGTGAAGGAAGTTTTTTCACCTTCGGCGGCCACCCTGAGTTCAACCTCGCCGTGGGGAGTGAATTTTATCGCATTGCTCAGCAAATTATCCAGCACCTGCCGGAGTTTTTGCGCATCACCGATCACGACTTCCGGGATGGTCGGCGGCAGTGTTACGGCAAGGCGCAGGTCCTTTTGCACCGCCCGTGGGCGCAAGCCGGCTTCGATATCACGGAGCAACTGGGGCAGGTGAAAAGGTGCGGGTCGCAGCTCTATCTTGCCGGCTTCGATTTTAGAAAAATCGAGCACTTCGTTGATCATGCGCAGCAAGTGCTCGCCACTGTTGCCGACTACGTCGAGGCGCTCGCGGTCGGTGCCGTTGATGTTGGGCGACTTCATGAGCACTTGGGAGTAGCCGATGATGCCGTTGAGCGGGGTGCGTAATTCATGGCTCATGTTGGCGAGGAACAGACTCTTCGCGCGATTGGCGGTCTCGGCCTCGTCCTTGGCCACGGCGAGTTCACTGGTGCGGCGCCGCACGAGCTGCTCCAACCGGCGACGCTCGCGCTCGATGCGATTCAGCCGCCAGCGAATGAAACCGATGATGAGAGCAATGCCAGCGACAACATACAGGATATGTGCAGCGGTGGAGCGATGCCACGGAGGGGTGATGCGGAAAGTAACATCCGTGGGTGCGCTTAGACTGCCGGTGACGTCGCGGGCGCGCACTTGCAGGATGAATGGGCCGCCTTCAAGGTTGGTGAAAACGGCTTGGGGTTGGGTTGACCAGTCGGACCATACTTCGTTGTAGCCGATGAGGCGGTATTGAAAATGCAGTCCGTTGAGCGCACCAAATCGCGGTGCGGCAAAGACAAACGTAAGCGGTTCGCGGGAGAATGGCAGCGTAAGGGCCTTGTCGCCGGTTCCTGCTTGAATCGGCACTACATGAGAACCCAATTTAAGATGCCGGATGGTAGCGCGCCAAGCAATGGGCGCGTGCTTGAGTCGAGTCAGGTCGAGGCGGATGATGTTTTCGTAGCCGCGCGCCCAGAGTATCTCACGGTCCGGGGCGTAATCCATGAACATGACCGCGGCGCCGGAGAAACTGATTTCCTGCAACGCCCCGGCGGGGGCTGGATCCCAAGTCTGGCCTAGACCGGTCTTCGGGAAGCGGCCCAACGGCGAAGAGGCGCTGATGGTCGATTCCCGAAAAACCGAGGCCCAGACATCGCCACGCGAATCAATGGAAGTCGGGGTCAGCATGGGATGCGTGAAATCATAGACCACATAGCGACTTTCCGGCTCGAAGCGCCGCAAGGCGGGATTGAACCGGGCGGGTCCCTTGTCCGTGAAAAACACCGGTCCGAACATACCTGGCGTCACTGTTGCCCAAACAAAATCAGCGGGCAGCCCGCAGTCTGTGCGGTAATGTTCATACGGTGCCGCGGCCCAATCCGTGATGGTATGCGCCGCCGGCAGTCGCCAAAATCCGCGGGTGTAGGTGGACATCCAAAGCGTGCCATCGGTCTCTTCGAGCATGTTGTGGACGTCGCCGAGATCGAGTCGTTCGCCGATTTTCTGCCATCCCTTTGCCGTGTGTTCGACGACGGTGAGTCCGCGCTGACCACCGAGGTAATAACGCTGCGGTGTGAGTTTCGAGCGAATGAGCCAGTAAGGGCTGTTCGGTCGGGTATCGACGAGCAGGGTGTGACTATGGTCCTCATTGAGGCGAGAGAGTCCGGCGTTACTGGCGACGAGAAATTCACCCTCCACGGACAAGAGGCCGAAGACATTGCTAAGACCATCGCTGATACGCTTGAATTGCGCCCCGGTCGCGCGTTCTGGATCCCCCGGTTGAAGTTCATAGACGCCGTCGAAGGTGCCGACATACATGCGGCCATTGTGCCGGCCCCAGATGTCGGCGGTTCCGGGGGTGGGGCCATTGCTAGCGTCGAACACGCTGACCGGACTAGCGAGATCGAGGCGTGCGATCCCCGAGTTAAATCCCAGCCACAAGCCGCCTTCGCGGTCCTCTCCGAGACTAAGGATTACATTATCACTGAGCCCGGTTGAGCGATCCATGATACGCAACTGCGAGCCGTCGGATGAGATGAGGATCAGTCCCTTGCCACTGGTCGCGAGAGCGAAACTGCCGTCAGAAAGCCGCAAGCCCTCATGCAAACGGGTTTTGCGGACGATTTGGTCGAGGGCGCCTTCCCGGCGAGTCAGTTGTCCCGTCGCAGGATCAAGGGAGAACACGCCGGTAGAGCTCATGGCCCAGAGCTGCCGGCCATCTTTTAGGCCGAGAAAAACCAGCACGCTGTCGCGTTTGAATTCGGCGGCATCGCAAGCGAGTTTCAGCTCCCCGTTATCGAAACGCCAGAGGCCGCGGATTCCGCGATGCACGAAGAGCGTGCCGTCGATTACGTAAAACGAGTTCCAGCGGCCATTGTCTTCCAGCCAAGTGCGAACCTGATCACCTTGGAAGCGCGCAATGCCGCGTGCGGAAGCGAAGTAAGTGGCGCCCTTGAATTCGATGGCGGCAAAAGTGCGACCGGCCGGTTTGAATTCCGCCGGCAGCAATGGAATGAGCGAGGTATAGTTCCACTTGCCATCCGGCTGCAGGTCAAACCGGCCGAATTCATCGTTGCCGCTGAGCCAGATGCGACCGGCTAGACTGGCTGGCACCAAGCAATAGACATTGGGCGTGGGTGCATAGTGATGGGTCCAGCGCTGGCCATCGAATTCGAGCATGCCATCCTGATTGCCGAAATACGCATGCCCCTCAGGGCCAAAAGTGATGCTGAAGACCTGCGGGTGCCCTGAGTAATCAGTGGGCCGAAAGTTTTTAATGACCGGTCGGCCGGATTCAGGGTGAAACCAGCCGGTAGGTTCTGCTGTGCGTTCGGCCGTTAGATCTGCCGCAATGAGAGCTGCGTGCCCGGCACAAAAAAATGCGAGAACGAGGCGCAGCACGCGTGGCATGTGAAAACTGGCCGGGACAGTTAGCAGGCAAATGGCCATTAATTGGCGTATGCGAAACGCTTGCAGCGGCGTGGTCAACCTCGCGCTCCGTTCGGCTGCTGATTTAAGCCACGGTCCCGTGGGCAGCGACCGAGAGAAATGCGGCGAGCGCACCATCCGGAGCGGGGGATTGCCGCCAACCAATGACGAGGCGACTTTCGGGGGCAGGTCCGGTGAGGATGCGAAATATTACTTCGGAAGGAATGGGCTGCGCTTCCGAAGGGGTCATGAACGTTGCGCCCAGCCCAGCGCGCACCAAACCGATGCCGTTGGCTCGCGGCCACACTTCCTCCGCGATCCTTGGGACCACCTGTGCTTGGTCAAAGGCTGCGAGCACGCGGTCATAAAACCATGGATTGTGCGAGCGGGGAAACAGCACGAATGGCGTGGCGGCTAGATCACGTAACCGAAGCCGTTTTTTGTGGGCCAGTGGATGGCTGACCGGCAGAAGCACGCCATTGCGTTCTTGGAGGAGGACACGCGTGCTGAGACCTGGGGTCTGCGTATCAGGATGAAAGAACCCACAGGCAATCTCACCGGCTTGCAGGGCCCGGAGTTGGGCGGAAGTCGGCGACTCGTTGAGTTCAAGCCGGATGCCGGGATGCAGGCCGTGGAATTTCCGCAGGATGGCCGGTAACACCGTGGCCATGGCCAGACCGGTGAACGCGACCCGCACATGCCCCACCTCGCCATCGGTGAAAGCCTGCAATTCGCCGGGCACGGCCGCTAGGTTGCGCAGAATGGGTTCGATCCGCTCAAGCAGCAACCGGCCGGCGGGAGTCAACTCGGCACCGCGCCGCGTGCGATTGAGCAGATCGGCGCCGAGAGCGGATTCGAGTTGAGCGAGAGCCCGGCTCAGGGCGGGTTGGGCAATGGCCAGTGATTCCGCGGCTTTGCGGAAATGTAACTGCCGGGCGACCTCGCGAAAATAGACGAGGTGCCGTAGCTCGAAAGGGAACTGATACTCACGCGGCATCACAGGCACTCAAATAAGTATTTCCCGGCATGGCAATGCTCTGGTAGCCTATGGGCCTCAACTATGGCTAAATCACTTTTTCAGAAAGTCTGGGACGCGCACGCCGTCCGCACCCTGGCCAACGGCCAGACTCAACTCCTCATTGGCACGCATCTTATCCACGAGGTCACCAGCCCGCAGGCGTTCGGCATGCTGCGCGACCTGAAACTCAAGGTGGCGATGCCACACCGCACCTTTGCGACGGTGGATCATATCGTGCCGACCGACCAAGTGGTGGAGCCTTACCGCGATCCACTGGCGCAGGCCATGATGGATGAACTGCGCAAAAACTGTGCGGACTTTGGCATCACTTTCTTTGATCGTGCCACCGGCCGGCAGGGCATTGTGCACATCGTCGGCCCCGAGCAGGGCATCACGCAGCCCGGCACCACCATTGCTTGTGGCGATTCCCATACGAGCACACACGGGGCGTTTGGGGCGATTGCGTTTGGCATCGGCACGACCCAGATTCGCGATGTGCTTGCCACCCAGACCATGGCGCTGGGCAGGCTCAAGGTCCGGCGCATCAATGTCACCGGCAAGCTGCGTCCCGGCGTTTACGCCAAGGATGTCATTCTCCACATCATCCGGACGCTAGGCGTCAATGGCGGCACCGGCTTTGCCTACGAATACGGCGGCGAGGTTTTTGACCGGTTTACGATGGAAGAGCGCATGACCGTATGCAACATGTCGATCGAAGGCGGCGCGCGTGCCGGTTATGTGAATCCGGATGAAACCACCTTTGCCTACTTGAAGGGCCGGCCGTATGCGCCCCAGGGCGCGGCATGGGATGCCGCGGTGGTGAATTGGCGGAGCTTTGCGAGCGATGCGGGCTGTCACTATGACGACGTGGTGACCATGGATGCTGCTGGCATTGCACCGACGGTCACGTGGGGCATCAATCCCGGACAGGGGATCGCAATCAACGAATCCATTCCCGATCCGGCGAAAACGTCCTCGGTAGATGAGAAGGCTTCCATCGAGGAAGCCCTCGCCTACATGAAGCTGCAGCCCGGAGCGCCGATCAAGGGCACCAAGATCGACGTGGCGTTCATCGGCTCATGCACCAATGGCCGGTTGAGTGATTTTCAGGAAGTCGCAAAGTTTGTGAAGGGCAAGCGGGTCGCCGCCGGTGTGAAGGCCATCGCGGTGCCCGGCTCGCAAATCGTGGCGCTCCAGTGTGAAAAACTGGGCCTCGATAAGATTTTGAGCGAGGCAGGCTTCGAATGGCGTGCGGCCGGTTGCTCCATGTGTCTGGCGATGAATCCCGACAAGCTGATCGGTGATCAGCTGTGCGCCAGTTCCTCCAACCGCAATTTCAAGGGCCGGCAGGGCTCGCCCACCGGGCGCACGCTCCTGATGAGTCCCTTGATGGTCGCGGCGGCAGCGGTCACGGGTGCGGTGGCTGATGCCCGTGAAGTTTTCTCAGTCGCGGCCAACTAATCCAATTTCATTCCCTCATTATTATGGCTCTTGCAAAAATCACTTCTGTCACCGGCCGCGCGGTAAGCGTGCCGGGCAACGATATTGATACCGATCGCATCATCCCGGCGCGCTTCATGAAGTGCGTCACCTTTGACGGACTCGGTGAATTTCTGTTTTACGACGTGCGCAAGCATCCCGATGGCGCTGACAAGCCGCATCCGCTGAATGAGCCGCGTTTCAAGGGCGCAACAATTCTGCTCTCAGGTGCCAATTTTGGTTGCGGCTCATCGCGCGAACACGCTCCGCAGGCGATTCAAAAATACGGCTTCAAGGCAGTCGTGGCGGAAGGGTTTGCCGAAATATTCTACGGCAATTGCGCCACGCTGGGGATTCCGTGCTTCGAGGCGGCCCGCGAAGACATCGCGAAGATTACGGCCGCGGTGGAAAAGGATCCCGGGAACGAGGTGGTGGCGGACGTCGCTGCACAGGAGGTGCGTTTTGCGGGGCAGACGGTGAAGGCCAGGGTTCGGGATGCGGCCCGGGACGCGCTGGTCCACGGACGTTGGGACCCTATTGGCGAATTACTCGACGGGGTTCCTGCCGTTTCGGCCACGGCGCTGCGTTTGCCTTATCTTGCTGCAATTTCCTGATTATTTCTGAACCTTTTGCCTTTTGCAGACGTCACATACGCGATTCCCACTATGACCCTTGCTGTAATTGAAGTCTTTAAAGGCGCAGGTATCCTCATCTATCCGCTGGCCATTTGCTCGGCTGGGGCCGTTTACATCGTCTGCGAGCGTGCGTTCGCACTGCGCCGGGCAGCGGTCATGCCGCAGGACTTGGTTGACGCGGTTATCGCCGGGAAGCCGCTCATGGGTGGCAAGCATACGGTGCTCGCGCGCATCGTGGAATTTGCCGAACAGCATAAGAACGACGAAGGCGCGGTGAAAGCCTTTGCCCGCCTTGAAATCAACCGGATGGAACGTGGGATTCCGTATCTCGACGTTATCTATGCGGCGGCGCCGCTGATCGGTCTTACCGGCACAGTGACGGGCCTGCTGCAGGTTTTTTCCCAGATTTCGCCCGATACTGGCCTGCCGGATCCGGTGGCCTTCACTAAAGGCGTGGCGTTGGCGCTTTCGGCGACGGTCATTGGTCTTTGCATTGCGATTCCTTCGCTGGTGGGCAGTGGCTGGCTGCAGCGCAAGGTGGAAAACTACGCTGCGCAACTTGATGTGTTGCTTGAGCGCATCCTGCAGCGGACCCGTTGATGAGTAGCAGCCTTTATCAGAAACGTCGCAAGCGGCCCGAGCTGAATCTTGTGCCGTTGATCGACGTGCTCGTGATGCTGATTTTCTTCGCATTTGTGACGATGCAGTTCAAGTCGGCGGCGACGCTGAACATCACACTGCCCAAGGTGGAGACCGCGGGCAAAAACGAATTCAAGGGCAAGGTGACCATCGGCATCGACAAGGATGGGGTGGTATCCTTCAACAATAAGACGGTCACGGATGAGCGGTTGCTCGAATTGCTCCGTGAGGTGCGCAACATCGACAAGGACATCCCAGTGCTCATCAAGGCCGACGAGACAACCCAGCTCAAGAAACTAGCCTTCGTCATGGACGCGTGCCGCAAGACCGGCCTGAACAAGTTCAGCCTGCAAAGCCGGTAACCAAGGGAGGCGCACGGTTCGCCTGCATTCTCCATAGTTGCGGGTGGTCCACCAGCGCTCCCAGAATAAACGCATGAAAATCGTCATCACGGGCGTGACCCGCGGGCTCGGCCGGGCGCTGGCCGAGTATTACATCAAGGCCGGACATACGGTCATTGGCTGCGGGCGAAGCGGTGAGGCAATCTTCGACCTGCGCATGGCGCACGCCGCGCCGCATGATTTTTCCGTGGTGGATGTCGCGCTCGACACCAAAGTCGCCATTTGGGCCGCCAAAGTGCTAGAGAGCGAGAGTCCGCCGGACCTGCTCATTAACAATGCCGCGATCATGAACCGGCTGGCACCGCTGTGGGAGCAGGACGATCGGGAGTTTACCAAGCTGGTGGATGCCAACATCCGTGGCGTGCAAAACGTGATCCGGCATTTTGTGCCCGCCATGGTCGCGGCCCAAAAAGGCGTGATTGTTAACCTGAGTTCCGGCTGGGGGAGGAGCGTGTCGCCGGAAGTCGCACCCTATTGCATGTCGAAGTGGGCGATTGAGGGCCTCACAAAGGCACTCGCAGAGGAGTTGCCCAAGGGAATGGCGGCGGTGCCGCTGAATCCCGGGGTGATCGACACGGAGATGCTGCGTTCCTGCTGGGCGGATGGGGCGGCGAATTACCCGAAAGCGGAAGCGTGGGCGGAGAAGGCGGCGCCGTTTATCTTGCAACTTGGCGCCAAGGACAATGGCCGTTCCTTGAGTGTGAGCGGAGCCGAGGATTAACCGTTGGGATTGGGCTCAGCCGGCGTGCGTAGATAGCGGCTGCGTGTGCCACTACGGCCGGTGCGGGCGCTGCGGCTTGCCGGATCACTGTAAGGATGCCGGCGGTAGCCTGGTCGGGAGGGATCGGACGCGCAACGGATTTGAAAATCCTGCATCCGTTGAAAGAGTCCCAGCAACTGATCGGGCAGGGGATAGCAATCCAGCCCTGAACGCTCCAAGGCCATGAGCAGCTCATGGGTGGCTTCCAATGTGGAAAGACAGCCGGCTTGGGGTTGCTGCTTGATAATGAACCGACTGGGCGCCGACGGTGTGAACATGATACGTGGCAACTGCTGAAGGGTCGGACTGAGTTTGAGCATCTTCCGCGCGCCGCTCCAAGTGGCATCCAAAATGAATACGAGGAGCTTCCGTTCGCTGAGGTCGGCCTTGGTCAGCGCGCCATGGGTAAGATTGCGCGCAGTGACGCCCGGGTAGAGTAAGACGGGGTAGTATCTGGGGTCACGAATAAGGGACTGCACGACTTCGTCTTGATCGAACCCAAGGCCCATGCGGATTTCACTTTGGGACAAGCAGAGGTGAGTTAAGCGGCCGGTGCCGGCTTTCTCCTGCTTGAATTCCTTTGGGTGCATCAGGAATACGAAACGGGTATTGGTCGCCATCGGTTGGATCGACGGACACCAACAAAGCGCCTTTGGCCAAAAACAGCGGTAGCAGGTTTCACGGCTCACAATTGGCGAAGGGGATGCGCGGTGCAATTTGAACTGGTGGACATGACTGAGGTCGCGGTGGACTGATAAGCTGGCGGAGCATCCTGCAAGAGTTCGGGGCGTCGTGGCAGTCTCATGGCCGATTACTCCCGCAAACGCGAGTCGATGACAAGCGTGACGGGGCCGTCATTGACGAGCGTTACTTGCATGGAGGCGCCAAAGTGGCCGGTCGGAACCTTGCGGCCAAGCGCCGTTCCAAGCTGCCGGACGAAATCTACGTAAAGCGGGATCGCCGCCTCGGGTTTGGCCGCATCGTTAAAGGATGGGCGCGCGCCTTTGCGCGTGCTGGCTATCAGTGTGAATTGGCTCACGACCAGAGCGTCGCCGGCAATGTCACGGAGGGACAGGTTCATGCGCCCTTCTAAATCTTCGAATATCCGCAGGGTGCTGATTTTCTGCACGAGCCAGACGACGTCTTCTGGCGTGTCGTTTTGCGCCACACCAAGTAGGATGAGCAAGCCGGTTCCGATTTGGCCAACGATCTGGCGCTCGACTGAGACACTCGCGGATGAAACGCGTTGGATGACGGCGCGCATTTCGTGTCTACCTCAAAGCCTTGGCGTCAAGTTGCGGAAAATAAATTATCTTTATCGTGCGCCAATCTCGGGATTCAAGATGCACAGCGGTCGGACGAATTCTTTGGGTTAGATCATGGGCACATGCGGTTCGGTCTCGGCGTCGTAGTTCACACCTTTGAGGCCAAAGCCGAACAGCTTGAGGAACTCTTCCCGGTAACCTGCAATGTCGGTAAGGCCGGCGAGATTTTCGGTGGTGACCGCCGGCCAGATCTGCACGACGGCTGATTGAATGGCTGGGCGCATTTCCCAGTCATCCACCCGGACGCGACCCGTTTCGTCGAGTTTCGGTGTTTGCCCATTATACATTTGGGTGGAGAACAACCGCTGCATTTGTTCGATGCATCCTTCATGGGTGGCCGCGGCCTTCATGATTTTGTAAAGAATGGAAATGTAGAGCGGCACGACAGGGATGGCCGAGCTGGCTTGGGTGACGAGCGCCTTGTTGACGGAGATAAAGGCCCGACCGCCGGAAGCTTTGAGCTGGGTGTCAATGGCCTTGGCGGCGCGTTCCAGATCGTTTTTGGCGAGGCCGATGGTGCCATTTTTGTAGATGGCCCAGGTGACTTCTGGTCCGATGTAGGAATAGGCCACCGATTGAGCACCGGGGGCGAGGACACCGGCATCGTGCAAGGCGTTGATCCACATTTCCCAGTCTTCACCGCCCATGACAGCGATGGTATCGGAGACCTCGGCTTCAGTGGCAGGATCAATGGTGACCTCGCTGACGATACCTTTGTCGGTATCCACCGTTTTGTTGGTGTAGGATACCCCGACAGGCTTGAGGCAGGATTTGTGCACGACGCCGGTGGTAGGATGGGTGCGACGGGGTGCGGCGAGCGAATAGATTACGAGGTCAACTTGGCCGAGGTCAGCCTTGATGGCCGCAACGACCTGCTGCTTCATTTCATGGGTGAACGCGTCCCCCATGAAATTGCGGGC
>JAGNQV010000077.1 GCA_017988885.1 Opitutaceae bacterium
GTCGCCTACTTGGTGACCGATGTGTGCAACCGTGTGGCCGGCCCCCAACTGGCCCGCCGGGTGGCTTGGGTGGGCTTTGCCATCGGTCTGACGAGTTCGGCCCTGCTGGCGCCCGTGCGTATCGCGCTCGCCTCAGGCGCGGCCTTCATCGTCTCGCAGTTGCTGGATGTTTCGATCTTCAATCAACTGCGCCAACAAAGCTGGTGGAAGGCACCCTTTCTCGGCTCCTGTGTGGCCTCCATCGTGGACACAGCTATTTTCTTCAGCCTCGCGTTTGGCGGCTCCCATTTGAGCTGGCTGCACCTGGCCGCGGGCGATCTCGCCGTGAAACTCGCCATGGCCGCCGCGCTTCTGCCGGCCTACCGCGGCCTGATCAACCGGCTGGTCAAAAACTGATCCCCTTTCAAGCCCGCTGCCGCACCGCTTCGAACAGCGTGATGATCGTCGCCATCGCGACGTTGAGCGAATCGGCCTGACCGGCCATTGGGATACGGACGAGCACATCGGCCCCCTTCATCCAGAACTCACTCAGGCCGTATTGCTCGCTGCCCATCACGACCGCCAGCGGACCGCGCAGGTCGGTCTGCGTGTAAAGATTCGTCGTGTGCGGCGTCGTGGCCGCGGTGCGAATGCCCTTCGCCTTCAGCCAAGCGTGCACCTGCGGGCTTTCTGCTACCACCAGCGGCACGGCAAACAGCACGCCGGTCGAGGCGCGCACGACATTCGGGTTGAAAATATCCGTCACCGGATCGCACACGATCACCGCATCGCAGCCCGCCGCATCGGCACTGCGCAAAATCGTGCCGAGGTTGCCGGGCTTTTCGATCGCCTCGACCACGAGTAGAAACGGCGCCGCGGGCAGGGCGAGGGAATCCAGCTCGCGCTTCCATTGGGGCGCGACCGCCAGCAACCCGTCCGGCCGCTCCCGGTAAGCCACCTTCGCAAAGGTTTCCTTGGAAAGTTCAAACAGCTTGGCTCCGGCCGCTTCGGCCTGGGCAATCAGCGCCGGCTCGTTTTCGCCTAAAAACCAATCCGGCGCATAATACAGCTCCTGCAGCGCCACCTGTTTCTCCAACGCCCGCCGGATTTCCCGATAACCCTCGACCAGAAAAACCCCGGCCTCGTCGCGCGGCCGGCGATCGCGCAGCTTCACGAGCTGTTTCACGCGCGGGTTTTGGAGACTGGTGATGATTTCGACCATGACCCTGAGAAACCACGAAATACACGAAACACACGAAATAAAAATACGCTTCGATTTATGGTCATTTCGTGTCTTTCGTGTCTTTCGTGGTAAAAAATAAAAAATTCAACGGCCAGCCCTTCCCTTACCACCATGAGTTGGAGCTGGAAATTTCAACTTTGACCAACCTCGGAGTCGGCCTCGGCCGGGTGTCTTTTCCCCATGCTCAGGTTTCAGGTCTCAGCCCCCAGCTTTCCCCACCAGCCAGCAGTTGGGTGGTGATGGTGCCGTTCACGCTGCCGGGCGAAAAAGTCCGCGCCCGCATTTTTCGGAATCATAAAAATTTCTCCGAGGCCGACGTCGTGGCCGTGCTGACGCCCTCGCCCCATCGCATCGATCCCAAGTGTCTGTTGTTTGGCCGCTGCGGCGGGTGCCAATACCAGCATCTCACCTATGCCGAGCAGCTCGCCTGGAAACAGCGGCAGGTGGGCGAATTGCTGCAGCACATGGCCGGGGTCGAATTTCCGGTCGCACCCGTCATCGGTTCGCCACAGGAATTCGGCTACCGCTCCAAGATCACGCCGCACTTCAACCCGCCCCGCGACGGCGAGCCCTGGCCCATCGGCTTCCTCCGCCAAGGCACCCGTTTCGATATTCTCGACGTGCCGCACTGTCCCATCGCCACGGACGCCATCAACGCCCGCCTGCCTGAGGTGCGCGCCCGGGTGCACGGGCAGCGTGCGACCTATACCCGCGGCGCCACCCTGTTGCTCCGCGAGGCGAGCGGCACCGTGACAACGGACTACGATGCGGTCGTCACCGAAACCGTCGGTCACCTGAAGCTGCGTTTTCTCGCGCGGGATTTTTTCCAGAATAATCCCTTCATCCTGCCGGCGTTTACCGACTACGTGCGCACCCAGGCCGCCACCAGCGGGGCAAAATTCCTCGTCGATGCCTACTGCGGCAGCGGGCTTTTTGCGCTTAGCGCCGCCCCGTCATTTACGCAGGTCGCGGGTATCGAGCTCAGTGAATCCTCCATCCGCTTCGCCCGGGAAAACGCCACCGCCAACGGCATCGCGAATGTCTCTTTCCAAGCTGGCGATGCGTCGGCCATCTTCGCCGGGCTGACCTTCCCCGCGGCCGAGACCGCCGTCATCATCGACCCGCCCCGCAAAGGTTGTGACGAGTCTTTTCTCTCGCAACTCTTCGCTTATGGACCACGCGCCGTGGTCTATGTCAGCTGCGATCCCGCCACCCAGATGCGTGACCTCAAAGGCTTCCTCGCCGCCGGTTACACCCTCACCGCCGTGCAACCTTTTGACCTGTTCCCGCAGACCCGGCACCTTGAGTGCGTGATCACCCTGCACCGCGGTTAATCGTTTAGGGGATTGCCAAAAGCCTGCGTTCCGCCAAATCCTGACCCTTAATCTATCTTACGCATGTCTATCTCAAAGTCTTCCGATTCTTCCCATGTCTGGAAATTCTTCCGCACCGGCGGCATCGACCAAGTCTCGCTCGAAACGGGCGCGGACTTGCTGAATCTCGGTCAACTCAATCAAAAGCTTTGGGTCGCGTTGAGCTGTCCGGTCAAGGGGCTGGAACTCGACGAGAAAACCCTCGCCCTGATTGACAGTGACGGCGACGGCCGCATCCGGGTGCCCGAGTTGCTCGCGGCGGTGCAATGGGCGGCCGCTCGCGTGAAAGACGCCGGTGCCCTGCTTAAGGGCGACGACCAGTTGCCACTCGCCGTCATCAATGACGCCAGCCCCGGCGGCAAAATCCTGCTCGCCTCGGCCAAGCAAATCCTCCGCAGCCTCGGCAAAAGCAAGGATGCCGCGCTCACCACAGCGGATGCCGCCAACACCGCCGCCATTTTCTCCGCCAGTGTGCTCAATGGCTCCGGCATCATCCCGCCCGAGGCCACGGAAGATCCAGTCACACAGGCGCTGATCAAGGAAATCATCGGCTGCAGCGGCGGCACGCCCGCGCGCACCGGTTCCGTCGGCATCACGAGCGTCCAGATTGACGGCTTCTTTGCCGATCTCGCCGCTTACACCGCTTGGGTGGAACAGAGTGGCACCAAAGATATCGCCGTGCTCGGCGACGGCACCGCCGCGGCCTGCAACGCCATCAAAGCCGTTCGCGCCAAGGTCGAGGACTACTTCGCCCGCTGCCGCATGGCCGCCTTCGATGCCCGCGCCATCGCTGCCCTCAACCGCAGCGAGACCGAATACCTCGCCATCGCCGCCAAGGACCTGAAGCTTTCCGTCGAGGAAGTCGCCGCGTTCCCGCTGGCCCGCGTCGAATCCACGCAGCTGTTGCCGCTATTGGAAGGCGTCAACCCCGCCTGGTCCACCGCGCTCGCCGCCCTGCATCAGACCGCCGTCACCCCGATTCTCGGCGCCGGCAAGACCCATCTCACCGCCGGCGACTGGGCCGAGCTGACTTCCAAATTCGCCGCCTACGAAACTTGGCTTGGCGGCAAGGCTGGTTCCGCGGTCGAGAAACTCGGCCTGCCCCGCGCGAAGGAAATTCTCGCCGGGCCTGGTCGCGCCGCTCTCACCGAGCTGGTCGCGAAGGACAAGGCACTGGAGCCCGAATTCAAAGCCATCAGCGATGTCGAGCGCCTCGCCCGCTATCATCGCGACCTGCGTGCTTTGCTGCACAATTTCGTCAACTTCGCCGATTTCTTCTCGCGCGATCGCTTGGCCAGCTTCCAAGCCGGCACACTCTACCTCGACAGCCGCTCCTGCGAACTGTGCGTCCGCGTGGATAACCCCGGTGCCCACGCCGGTCTCGCCGCCATGAGCAAGGCCTACATCGCCTACGTGGAATGCAAACGCCCCGGCAGCGACGCGATGAACATCGCCGCCTGCTTCACCCAAGGTGACAGCGACTACCTCTTCGTCGGCCGCCACGGTATCTTCTACGATCGCAAAGGCCAGGACTGGGACGCCACCATCACCAGGCTCATCGACTGCCCCATCAGCGTGCGTCAGGCGTTCTGGTCGCCCTACAAAAAATTCGTCCGCTTCATCGAAGAGCAAGCCGCCAAGCGCGCCGCCGCCGCCGACTCCGCCGCCACGAGCAAACTTGAAAGTGCCGCCACCACCACGGTGGACACCGCCGCCGCCGGCAAGCCCGCTGCTCCCGCCGCCAAGCCCAAGTTCGAAGTCGGCACCGTTGCCGCCTTGGGCGTCGGTCTCGGTGCCATCGGCACCCTGATGGGTGGCTTCGTCGCCGGTTTCCTCGGCCTCGGCCTGTATATGCCGCTCGGTATCATCGGCATCATGCTCGCCATCTCCGGCCCCTCGATGCTCATCGCCTGGCTCAAGCTCCGCCAGCGCAACCTCGGCCCCATCCTCGACGCCAATGGTTGGGCCATCAACGGCCGCGTGAGTATCAATGTCGCCTTCGGCACCGCCCTGACCGACCGCGCCGTGCTGCCGCCCAACGCCAAGCGTTCCTTGGAAGATCCCTACGAAGAGAAGGATCCTAACGCCGGTAAGAAACTCGTGTTGCTCGTTTTGTTGCTGCTGGCCGCCGCAGCCGTGGGCATCCGCTGGAATCACAACCGCCACGGGCATTATTTCTGGCAAACGCCGACCACTGAGGTTGCCGCCCCCGTGGCTCCCGCAACACCCTGAGCCCCACCAGCTGACCGCCGCGGTTTTTGCGCGTTTTTCTGAGGATGCTTGCTGCCATGTCTTCCGTATTACGCCATCGCCTGCTCGCCCTGTTGGGCGGTAGCGCGTTGGTCATCGCGGTGTGGCTGGCACTGCCTGATTCGTCCGCTGCGCCCAAAACCTTTGCCCGTTACGAGCAACCCAACCTGGTGATCGCAGCTGAGCCCGGCACCGGTTTCTATGGCTTGGAGCACAGCCCGAAACACCTTTGGGCTTGGTCAGGAGGCGAAGCCACGCTCGTCCTCCACCGGTTGACCTCCACCGGCCCCGCCCAACCGGTCAGCCTGCGTTTTTATCTGCAGAGTCTTTCTCCGCGCACCCTCACCGTGCGTTACGGCGAGTTCGTTTTGTGGAAAGGCGACCTCAACGCCCACCGGGTCTTGGTCGAAATCCCTTCCTTCACCATGACCAGTCCGACAGCCCAGTTGATTCTCACCAGTGACCGCCCCGGTGAACTCAAACCCGGCGGCCACGACCCGCGCCTGCTGGCCTTCGCCCTTTACGACTTGGAAATCTCCGCGGCGGAATGAGCTCTGCGCTCAATTGTGCGCGCTCGCGCACAATTGATGTCCAAGGTCAGCGCGCCTCGGTCCACTCGGACGCAGCGTATTGCTCCGTGAGTCCTTCGACCTCGTGCTCGGCCAGCTCCGGCCAGGGCACGGTCTCGGCTTCACTCGCTAACGCGCCCGCCAATTCCGCCGTGAAATCTTCCTTGAACCGGTCCCAGTCCACCTCCGCTCCCGCCGCCGGCCGCCAGAGCGAACCCTGAAAGAGCAGTCCGCGCTTATTTCGCTTCTGCGCCGCGCCGGCGATTTTTTCACCCGTGGCTTCATGGATGACATCGTAAAGCTCCGCGCATTGAAAACACACGCCGGCGCCCGCCACCGGCGGTTCATCGGTGGCTATATCCGCCGCTGTCTTGGCCACCGCCGGCACTTTTTGCCGGCGCAGCGCCGCCGCCAGCGCCTCATGCACCACCCGGTAGCTTTGGGTGGCGCGGACTTCTTCCAACGCGTGCCCGCGGGGAATCACGAGGACATAGGTCCAGTCTTCGCGGTGGTCCACGATCCCTCCGCCCGTCGGCCGACGGCACAGATCGAAGGTTTCCCCGGGAGGCAGCTTCGTGCGGACGAAGGCGATTTTCTGGCTGTAGCCAAAGGTAAACGCCGGCCGGTGCCAGCCGTAGTGCCGGAAGCGCGCTGCCGCCTGCGGATAGCGCTGCAACAGCAGAAAGTCCAAAGCCATGTTTTCGGCCGCCGAGCCCTGGCGATCGGGGAGAAGATGCAGTTTCATGCGCGGAAAAACACCAGCCCCGGCCGGCGGCGACGCTCAGGCATCGAGCAGTTTGCGCGCCGCCTTGAGCAGTTCGCTCAACGCAAACGGCTTGGGTAGCGCAACCTGATGTTCGCGCGGCAACCACGTGAGCGTGTGCTGGGCACCTTGGTTGCAGACATTCAGCACGCGCAGATCTGTCCGAGCCGCATGCAAGGCACGGGCCAGTTTCTCGCCGTCACCCGCGAGGTTGGCGATGAGGAGCTGGATAGGCTTGTCGGGTAACACGCGGCCCTTGCCCCGCAGCGGACCGGCTTTTTTGCGGTCCATTACCCGGTAACCGTCGGCCGCGAGCATGCCGGCGACCATCTTGCGCAACACTTCGTCATCCTCGACCACCAGCACGCTTTCGTGTCCGCGGGTAACCGGCAGCGGTGGCGCGGTGACCGGGGTAGCCGTGACCTCAACCGGTGCCTTTTGCTCGGGCAGCAGGATTTCAAAGGTGGAGCCGACCAGCAGCTCGCTGCGGATTTTGATGAAGCCGCCGCTTTGCTGCACCACGCCATAAACCAGCGCGAGCCCAAGCCCGGTGCCCTGACCCTCGGGCTTCGTGGTGAAAAACGGCTCAAAAAGATGCTGTTGGGTTTCGGCATCCATCCCCGTGCCGTTGTCCTCCACTGTCAGCACCACATACCGGCCGGGCGGGGTGTCCGTAAGCCGGCGATTCTGGCCGAGCCTGATTTCCCGGTTGCTCGTGCTGATGATGATGCGGCCGTCTCCGCGCAGCGCATCACGGGCGTTAATAGTGAGGTTGAGGAGCACCTGCTGGAATTGCGCTGGATCCGTGCGCACGTTGCCGAGGTTTTCCCCGAGCTCGAGCACCAGCTGCCCGGTGCCACCGAGTAGGCGGGTCAGAACATCGGCGTTTTCACGGATGATCTGGTTG
This sequence comes from Opitutaceae bacterium, assembly GCA_017988885.1. Taxonomy (GTDB): domain Bacteria; phylum Verrucomicrobiota; class Verrucomicrobiia; order Opitutales; family Opitutaceae; genus UBA2377. The sequence continues at coordinate 7,085 of JAGNQV010000077.1, forward strand.
AAATTGATCACGTGCACATCCATCGGCTGGCGGCGGCCGAAGGCGAGCAACTGGCGGGTGAGCGCGGCGACTTTGCGGCCGGCTTGGTGGATTTCTGTCACCGCGTGCAGGGAGCGGGGCATCTCCGTAACCTGCGCTGCCAGCATTTCGCAGTAGCCGTTGATGACTGAAAGCAGGTTGTTGAAATCGTGGGCCACGCCACCGGCGAGCCGGCCCACCGCGTCCAGCCGTTGCGCATGCACCAAGGCTTCCTGCAGGCTGCGTTTTTCCGTGGTATCGCGATAGGTGGCGACGAGATGCGTCCGCCGGCGGCGGTGGTTCACAATCACACTGAACGACCACGCGGCGTAGAGCATCGCCCCGTTTTTGCGGAGCAGGTGGCCCTCGCCTGAAAACAGCCGCCCCGGCTTGGCGGTCTTCTGCCAGCGGTCAAACTTCGCCAGGTCAGCCTTGTCGGCGTGCAGCGCACATTGCGTCCGTGCCGCCAGCTCGGCCAGAGTGTGGCCGGTCATCTGGAGAAACGCATCATTGGCAAAGATGATCTTCAGCTCCAGCGGATTGGTGCCCATCTGCGCCACCACCACACCGTCACCTTGCGCCCGAATGGCCGCAGCCAGCAACGCGGCGGGAGCCCCGACCGTCGTTTTGGGTTTGCGGGATTTTTTCTTCACGGCGCGAGACGTTCGACCGTCCAACTCCCGTCTTTTTCCCGACGATAGCGCAGGCGATCGTGCAGCCGGCTGCGCCGGCCTTGCCAGAATTCCACCGTCTCAGGGTTAAGGCGGTAGCCGCCCCAGTGCGGCGGCAACGGCACGGTCTGCCCGGCATATTTCTTTTCCAACGTCTTCAGGCTGTCTTCCATCACCGCCCGGCCCGAGACAATCGTGCTTTGCGCCGACGCCCAGGCGCCGAGCTGACTCGGCAGCGGGCGACTGTGAAAATACGCCTCCGATTCCTCTCGCGTCACCTTCGTCACCGCGCCCTCGATCAAGACTTGGCGCTCCTGTGCCACCCAGGGGAAAACCAGCGCGGCGCGCGGGTTCACCTCGAGGTCGCGACCCTTGCGGCTCTCGTAGTTGGTGTAGAAAACAAAACCGCGGCCATCCACGCCCTTCAACAGCACGGTGCGCGCCGACGGCCGGCCATCGCGGCCCACGGTCGCCAAAGTCATGGAGTTGGGCTCGGCAATCTTCGCGGCGCCGGCTTCCTGAAACCATTTGTCGAACTGCCGGAAAGGATCACGGGCGAGATCCTTTTCGGTGAGGCCCGCGAGACTGTAATCTTTTCTGAGGTCGGCGAGTGACATGATGCCGGCAGCATGGTCTGTCGCCCCGCGCTGTCAAAAGTCATCTCGTCAGCGCAGCGATTAAACCCGCCGCGGCCGAAAATTCTCTCTCCAACTCCGCACGACGACCCAGCTCGAAGCCGCCCTCCATCCAAGCCGGCGTCATCGCGCAGCTTAACAGCGCCCAACCGTCGGTCTGACCTTCCGGCACCAACCGTGCACCCTGCCAGACTCCCGCCGGAACGACGAGCGGGGCCAAGGCCACCCCGCCGAGCACCCGGCTTTGCATGGTGCCTTGTTGCGGATTGAGCTGCACGTGCTCGACCGCATCACCCCGGTGAAAATGCCAGATCTCCTCGGCATCCAGCCGGTGCAAGGCGGAGAAGTTTTCCGCCGTCAGTAAAAACCAAATCAGCGAACCCGCCGGCCGGCCGTCGGCCAACCGCGCCGCGCTCTCCCAGATGCGCCGGTAATATCCACCCTCGACCGGCAGCGGCCCGAGACCCAGCTCCAAGATGATTTTTTCCGCACCGGTGTTCACCGGCACCAGCCTGCAGGAAACTCCGGCCGCTGGCCAGCCTCCGCCGCGTGTTCCGCGCTTCCGTTCCGCCGTCTTTTAGCAATTCTGCCGCGATGGAGTGGGCGCCTTGGATTTATCCGCTGTTGTTTCTCACCGGCCTCATCGCCGGACTGGTGGATGCCATCGCGGGTGGCGGCGGGCTCATCACGGTGCCGGTGCTGCTCAATCTCGGCCTGCCTGTCCCGCTCGCGCTCGGCACCAACAAGCTCCAGGCCTCTTGCGGCAGCGTGATGGCCTCGTGGACTTATGTGCGCCGCGGGGTGGTGGACTTCCGTGCCTGCCACTCCGGCATCCTCCTCACTTTGGCGGGGGCAGGCCTCGGCGCCGTCACCGTGCAATTGCTGGACACGCGCTTGCTGACCCAGCTCGTCCCCTGGCTGCTCGGGGCCATTCTCCTCTACACCATTTTCCGTCCCGAGGTGGGCCGGCATGATCATCCACCACGCCTGCGCTGGAGTTGGTTTTATACGGCGTTCGGACTGGGCCTTGGTTTCTACGACGGATTTTTTGGCCCGGGCGTCGGCTCGTTCTGGACCATCGCCTTCATCGCCGCGCAGGGTTTCAATTTCACCAAAGCCACCGGCTATACCAAGGTGATGAACGCCACGAGCAACCTCGCCGCGCTCGCGGTCTTCGCCCTGCACGGCAGTGTGCAGCTCGGAGCCGGACTCGCCATGGGCGCGGGGCAGCTCGTCGGCGCCCGGCTGGGCGCAGGCCTCGTCGTCAAAAAAGGCGCTCGCTTCGTGCGGCCCATCTTCCTGACGATGGTCGGGCTCACCTTGCTGCGGTTGCTTTATGTGACCGTCACGCGTCCCTCTTGAATTTTCCAAAGCCGTGACCCCTTCCGCCTACATCGACGCCCACGCCTCCGACCTCGTCAGCCGCCTCCAACAGCTCGTCGGCATTTCGACGGTCAATCCCCCGGGCGAAAACTATGCCAGCATCACCGCTTACCTGACCCACGAGCTCGCCGCGCTCGGCCTGCAGACCAAGCGCTACGCCATCCCCGCCAATTATCTTAAAAAGCATCTGCCCCCCGAGCTGCATGCCTTTCCCCGTTTCAACGTGCTCGGCAAGCTCGCCGCCCGCGGCGCGAAAAAAACCATCCATTTTAACGCGCACTATGATGTCGTGCCGGTCTCCGGCCCATGGCGGCATGGCAGCCCGTTCAGTGGTGCGGTGGAGCGCGGCTGGATTTATGGCCGTGGCACCTCCGACATGAAGGGTTCCATCGCGAGCCTGCTCCTCGCCCTGCAAGCACTCCACGCCACCCGCACCACGCCCAAGCTCAACGTCGAGGTCTCTTTCACCGCCGATGAGGAAACCGATTCCTGGCTCGGCACCGGCTGGCTCGTCACGCACGCCCCCATCCGGCCGGACTACGCCGTCGTCATGGAGGGCGGCGAAGAAAATACCGTCTGTTGCGGCCATAATGGCGTGGTCTGGCTCGAGGTCACCGTGCACGGTCGCGCCGCGCACGGCTCCATGCCGGAGAAAGGGATCAACGCGCTCGAAAAAATGTCCGCCCTTGTCCTCGGCCTCAGCGACTACCAACGCAAACTCGCCCGGCGCACCTTCGTCACCCCTGAGGGCAAGACCATGCGCCCGACCCTGAACATCGGCGGCGTGTTCGCGTCCGGTGAAGGCGGCAAGATCAACACCGTGCCGGCGCTCGCGAAGTTTTCCATCGACCGCCGCGTGCTTGCGATCGAGACCGTCACCTCCGCCGAGCGCGAACTCCGCGCGGCGCTGCAGGCCGCGGCGAGGAAAATCCCGCACTGCCGCATCACGATTGCCAAGGTTTCAGACAACCACCCGTGCTATCACGCGCCCAAGCATCCTTTCTTCGCCGCCATGGCCGGTTGCGTGACCCGCGTGCGGAAGGAAAAAACGGTCTTCAATGTTTCGACCGGCTTCAACGACATGCATTTTTTTGCACACCACCTGAAGATCCCGACCCTCGGCTACGGCCCCGGTGGCGAGGACTACCATGCCATCGACGAGCGCGCCAAACTCAGCGAACTCACCGCCTCCGCCAAAATTTACACCGAGCTCCTGACGACGTTCGCGGGGTGAGGGAATTTTTTACCACGGATGGACACAGATAAACACGGATAACCTGATTCCCGCAGAAATTATTCAGGCTGTCATTGCTGCCACCATCAAGATCCTGAACACCCGGAAGTCTGGAGGGGATGATCAGATTTATGCCCGCAGCTTTTGATTTTTAACCTGTTCACCAAAACCAAAGCTGGTTTTCACCACAGATTTCACGGATGGAGGGAATTGAATCCGTGTCTATCCGTGTCTATCCGTGTCCATCCGTGGTTAAAAACTCGGATCATATCACGCCGCCCAGCCGCGGCGGATCATGTTCACCGCGATGGCGGCGAGGAGCATCGAGATAATTTTGGATATCGCCCGCAAACCCGTGGGCCCGATCTTGCGGCCGAGCCATTCGCTGTAGGCAAACGCCAGCACAACCAGCACGAGATTAAGCACCAGCGCGGCCAGCGTCATCGCCGTGCCCTGGGTCTGCGCCAGGAGGAGCAGGGTGGTGATTGAGGCCGGCCCCGCAATGAGCGGCATGCCCAGCGGCACCACCCCGAAACCGTCCGCCAGCTTCGCCGGTTCCTCCGCCGCGGAATGAATCAGCTCGCGCGCCGCCAGGATGAAGAGAATCAGACCACCCGCGATCTGGAAGTCGCTCACCGTGATGCCCACCGCGACAAAGATGCTTTGCCCAAGAAATAGAAACCCCAGCGCCACCAGCCCGCCCGTGATGGTGCCTTGGGTGGCGATGCGCTTGCGTGCGGCCGGCGGGGTGTTTTGGGCGAGCGCCAAAAAGATCGCCGCCAACCCGATCGGATCGATGGCCACAAACAGCGGAATGAACGCCTGCAGTAACCGTTGGAGTAGTTCGGTCATGGGCGGAGCATCCCCCAACGGGGTGACGGCTGCAAGTCCCGCGAAGCTTCGATTACTCCAGCCGGTCTGTAATACCCATTGGCATTCAAGAATATTAAAGCGGAAGCCAAGGTAGGGGCCGACCTCCGGGCGGCCCGAGGAGTCGCGCATGTTTTACGGCCCGCCCGGAGGTCGGGCCCTACCGGTTCCGGTGCGTTTGAAGGAAAATGGAATAATACAACTTCTTGGCGGCACCCGGGCACTTTTCACCCTTGTTTAGCCCTCGGGAACATCGCAACGTGCGTCATTCGTTTTTATGAAAATCGACGCCAAGCTCACTCCACAGCAGCTCCAAAAAAAGACCGCCCGCCTGTTCGAACTCGCCGGCCAGAAAATCCGCGCCATCGACGCCGCGTGGGACTCCGCCAAGGGCACGCCCGTCTTCACCGTGAAGGGCAAATACACCTCCCGCGGCTGGACCGAGTGGACGCAGGGCTTCCAGTTCGGCATGGCGTTTCTCCAGTATGACGCCACGGGCGACGAGTCCTTCCTCTCCCTCGGTCGCGAAAAGACCCTGAAATACATGGCGTCGCACGTCTCGCATGTCGGCGTGCATGACCACGGTTTCAACAACGTCTCCACCTACGGCAATCTCCGCCGCCTCATGTTTGAAGGGAAGATTCCCTTCAACCAGCACGAGCTCGACTACACCGAGATCGCGTTGAAGGCCTCCGGTGCCGTGCAGGCCGCGCGTCACGCC
>JAGNQV010000078.1 GCA_017988885.1 Opitutaceae bacterium
AGGCTGGCGCATCTTGGCTGGGTGCCGGCCGCGTTGGTGAGGGCGATCGTTTCTTTTTTCATCAATCGCAACCTTCGCTCTTCCATCAACGCGGCTCCATTTTAATTATCTGTTTTGGACACTAGTGAAGCTCCAAGCCAATGGGGTCGGGCCGTCACTATTATATTTTCTTCAGGTTTTTTAGATTCCAGAGGTGCACGACGGCGTAGCTGCGCCAGGGGCGCCAGACTTGGGACAGTTCCTCGGCGCGGCGGGCGGTGACGCCGCCGAGGTTGTTGCGCACGGCGATGTCTTCCTTCGGAAACGCATCGGGCCAGCGCAGGGCGCGCATCGCGATGTAGTGCGCGGTCCACTGGCCGATGCCGGGCAAGGTGACGAGTTGCGTGATAACCGCCTCCGGGGCGGCCCCGGCTTCGAGCCGCAGCGCGCCGGATTGAAATGCCTGCGCCAGCGCGATGAGCGTTTTCGCCCGCGCACTCACGATGCCGAGCTTGGCAATGTCGTCCACGGTCGCCCGCGCGAGCGCGTCGGCGGTGGGCGCCAGCCGATCCAAAGCGGGAAATGGGGTTTCGATTTTTCGCCCGAAGGCCAGCGCGACCCGGCCGGCAATCGTGGTGGCGGCCTTCACGGTGATCTGCTGGCCGAGCACCGCACGGACGGCCAGTTCGAAGCCATCGAAGGCGCCGGCCACGCGCAGGCCCGGATTTTTCAGCACACTTTTTTTGAGCAGCTTGTCCTGCGACAGGTGCGTGGCGATGAGATCGGGGCGCGCGGCGAGGTCGAAGAGATTGCGGATGCGGCCCAGCAGCGCAGGTAGCGCGGGCATCAGCGAACGGCAGACCTCCACCGACAGCGCATGGTTTTCCGGCAGATGCGTGACCTTGAACCAGCCGGTGTGCTTGCCCAGCCGGACGGTGCGCAGATAGGCGCCGCCGGTCACGGATTCCACGCCTTGGATTTTGCGGCCATCCAGAAACGCCAGCATCGCGTCCCAGTCATAGGGCGGACGATAGGCCAGCCGCAGCGTGGCGGTCGGGTGGGGCGTGGCGCCGGCGACCGGCTCGGCGGCTTTTTGCCGGAGGCGGGTGGGCGGCATGCGGTATTGGGAACTGAACGCGTCGTTGAAACGGCGCAGGCTCGAGAAGCCGCTGGCGAAGGCGATGTCGATGACCGGCAGGGTGGTTTCCGTGAGCAGTTGTTTCGCGAGCAGCAGGCGGCGCGTCTGCAGCAGCTCGATGGGCGAGACGCCGAGTTCCTGCTGGATGATGCGGCGGAACTGGCGCGAACTGAGTCCGAACTGGCCGACGATTTCCTCCAGGTCGGCGCCGTCGTCCGCGAGGCCTTCGTCGATGCGCTGCACCATCAGGTGCGCGATGCGGTGGGCCTGATCCACGGGCGCGTGGCCGGGGGCGAGTTCCGGCCGGCAGCGCAGGCACGGACGGAACGAGGCTTTTTCCGCGGCCTCGGCGCTGGCGTAGAACCGGCAGTTTTTCAACTGGGGCGATTTTACCGGGCAGATGGGACGGCAATAAATGCCGGTCGAGGTCACGCCCACGAAGAAGACGCCGTCAAAACGGCTGTCGCGGGAGGTCAGCGCGCGGTAGGCGACAGCGGGATCGAGGGTGGGCGGGGAAGCGGTCATGGCGCCAGGGTAGCGGGTTCGGGGGCGGAATGCTGGCCGTTTTCGGTCATCAAACTATTTTCAACCCGATGGCCGAAAATGGCCAGCCAAGTTCGGGAAAATCCGGCATGCTGTGCCCTTCAAACCACAACCTGACTCCTGAATCTCTCTCATGAAACACTTCTACAAGACCATGAAATCGCCGGTGGGCGGGTTGAAACTGGTGGCGAACGACAGCGGGCTCGCGGCCATTCTCTGGGAAAATGATGACCCCAAGCGCGTGCGACTGGCCGAGCCCGAAGAGGCGCCACGGCATCCGGTGCTGGTGGAAGCGGAACGACAGCTGCGGGATTATTTCGCCGGGAAGCGGAAGGCCTTTTCCCTCAAGCTCGCCTTTGCCGGCACGGAGTTTCAGCGGAAGGTCTGGACCGCGCTGACCCAAATTCCGTTTGGCGAAACGCGGAGCTATGCGCAGATCGCGCGGCAGATCGGGCACCCGAAGGCAGTGCGTGCCGTCGGCGCCGCCAACGGCAGAAACCCGCTTTCGATCGTGGCGCCGTGTCACCGTGTGATTGGCGCCAATGGCAAGCTGACGGGTTTTGCGGGCGGGCTTGAGACGAAGGCATTTTTGCTGCGCCTGGAAGCGAAGCGGGAATTGCGGAATGGGGCGTAGTGTAGGACGGGATCAGCGATCCCGGCTACACGCTGGCGTTCAGGATTTTTCAGGAACGAGGAGGCCGCGACCACGCAGCCATTCCTCCGCGCGTTTGGGCCAGTCGGAAGCGGTGCCGAATTCGGGTTTCATACCCATGCCATGCGAGCCGTGTTCAAACGCATAAAACTCCGCTGGCACATGGGCGCGTGTCAGCGCTTGGAAAAAAAGGATGCTGTTTTCGATCGGCACGGAGGTGTCCTCCTGGGTGTGGATGAGCAGGGTGGGCGGCGTGGCGGCGGTGACCTGTTTCTCCAGCGACATGAGCTCAAGCAGTTCGGGAGTGGGCGCGGGGCCGAGCAAATTGGTGCGCGAACCGACGTGTGCCACGCCGTCTGCCGTCGAAATGACGGGATACAGGAGGATGAGAAAATCCGGCCGCGCATTCACGGCATCGAGCGCGGCACCGGTTTTGCCCGCGGGATGGTCGAACAACGTGCCGGCGCTGGCGGCGAGATGGCCGCCGGCCGAGCTGCCCATGACGCCGATGCGATCGGGGTTGATGTGAAATTCTCCTGCGTGGGAGCGCACGATGCGCACGGCCCGCAGCACATCCTGCAGGGGCGCGGGATGACCGAATTCCAGCAGGCGCGATTTCAGGACGAAGGCGGTGACGCCGAGAGTGTTGAGCCAGTTGGCGTATTGCACACCCTCGCGATCATTGGAGAGAAACGCATACGCACCGCCGGGACAGACGATGACCGCGGTGCCGTTGGCCCGGTCCACCGCGGGGGTATAGACCGTGAGCGTGGGGACGGAGACATTGGCAATGTGGCCGTCGGCATTGCGTTCATCGCCGAGCGGACCGCGAGCGGCGGGTGCATCGGGTCGCACGGCGGCGGGCACGCCTTCGGGCCAGAGGGTGATTAAGGCAGGTGCGGGTGAGGCGGCGGCGGCGAGGAGCGAGGACATGAGCAGCGGGAGAAAAATGGATTTCATGATCACGGGGGAAACGATGCGGACCGACCTTCGGTGAAATCACCGGCCATCGCGAGCTGTTTGCGTTCGGCCCCGATAAGCCGCAGTTCGCGCTCGACGGTGGTGCGGCCCATCTGTCACTCGGTAGGCACCCCATGAGTCAATCCCCAGCCAGCCCAACGGCTGCGCCGCGCCGTTCGTGGCGGGCCGGCACCCTGACTTACACCACCGCCGGCCTCGCCGTGCTGTTTTGCTGGATGCTGTGGGGCGATTTCGCCTGGCAGTTGAAGGAGCGCGCCGCGCCGCCCGTCGTGCAGATCATGCTGCGCACGTTCAAGGCGTCGGATTTTCTCACCGGGCTGTTCCTGCTGTCGCTGCCGGCGGCCATCGGCGTCCTGCTGGGGCCGATCATCAGTTATCGCAGCGACCGGCACCGGGGCCGCTGGGGCCGGCGCATTCCCTACCTGCTGATCACCTCGCCGATCGCGACGGTGGCGATGTTCGGCCTGGCTTTCAGTCCGGTGATCGGCACGTGGCTGCACGGCCACATGGGCTGGGCGCCGGACAAGCTCAACTTCACGATCATCATCGTGCTCGGGCTGTCGTGGACGGTTTTCGAATTTGCGACCGTGGCGGCCAATGCAGTCTTCGGCGGCTTGATCAACGACGTGGTGCCGCGCGAGGTGATCGGGCGTTTCTTCGGCATGTTCCGGGCGGTGAGCCTCATCTCCGGAATGTATTTCAATTTCTACCTGATCGGCCATGCGAAGGAATATTTCATGCCGATCCTCGTGGGCATCGGCACGCTCTACGGCGGCGGCGTGGTGCTGATGTGCCTGATGGTGAAGGAGGGGGATTATCCGCCGCCGGGTCCGGTGGGGGCCGGCGGGGTGGGGGGCTTTATCGCCGCGGTGAAATCCTACGGGCGCGATTGTTTTTCGCAGCCTTATTACCTGTGGGTGTTTGCCTCGATGGCGCTGGCGCAGCTCGCCTTTGTGCCGGTCAATCTCTTCAGCGTGTATGCGGCGGAGAGTTTTGGCATGTCGATGGACCGGTATGGCAAATACATCGTCGTCACCTACGCCTGCTCGCTGGTGCTGGCGTATCCGCTGGGCTGGATGGCGGACCGCTTTCACGCCATCCGCATGGGCCTCGGGGCGCTGGCGGGTTATGCGCTCGTGATGGCGGTGGGGTTTTTCTGGATCAAGGATCCGTTGAGTTTCGGCATCGTGTTCCTCGTGCACGGCGTGCTCTCGGGTTGTTATTTCACGGGGGCGGCGGCGTTGGGCCAGATGCTTTTCCCCAAGCTGAAATTTGCCCAGTTCGCGTCCGCCGCCGGCCTGATTCTCGCGTTGTGCAACATCGCATTCGGGCCGCTGCTCGGGCTGCTGCTTGACTGGCTGGGTCACGATTATCGCTACACCTTTGGGATGGGCTGCCTCGTGGGCCTCGCGGCGCTGCTGGTGGGGATCATCGTTTACCGCCGTTTCATGGCCTTGGGCGGCCCGCAGCATTACGTGGCGCCGGAGTAAAACGCAGCGGCGGCCCGTTCAGGCGGTTGGCGCCGGTCTTTGGCGGCGGCGGGCGACGATGAACACGGTGAGCGTGATCACCAGCGCCACGGGACTCGCGAAGAGGGCATACAACGGCCAGAGGTTGGATTGCTGCGAGAGCGCGTAGAGGCAGAAGGCATAAACCGGCAGCATGAAGCACACGGGCAGACACGAGAGCAGCCGGGCAGGGCCGCGCAACTTGATCACGGCGATGAGCTGCATGATCGGATAGCCGGGCACCGCGAGGAAGGCGATGGGCACGAGTAGCGTCGTGAGCGCTAACCAGATTTTATGAAAAATTCCCCCGGACTCGGCCGGCTGCTGGATTGCTGCGCTGATCGCCGTTTGCTGGGCCACGGCGAGTTCACGCGCCCAAGGAGCCTCTGGGGCGGAGGGCACACCGGCGTGCCACTCGGCCTGCACCGGCACGGATAATACAAAAATCGGACGCCATTGGGCGTCGGCCACGTTGATGCGAATTTCATCCGCTCGCGCTCCGGCTGCACCGGCAATCCACACCAGCGCTTCGCCCTTGCCCGCCGGATAGGCGGGTGAGGCGTTCATCATAAAGCTGCCGCCCTTTTTTCCCTGAAACCAGCCCGTCGCCTGCAGTTTCAGCGGCTGGTCGGATGCATACGCCACGCGCAGATAGAGCGACTGCTGCGCATGCAACCGGTCCGCCGGATCGGGCGTGGTGGCGATTACCTGCACCGACGGCGGCAGCGTGGCCGCAGTCTGAGCCAACAGAACCGCCGGGAAAAACAGCAGGGCCAGCAATCGGTGCATGAGGCGAATTTGGTCTGCTGGGGTGGTGCGCTCAAGCCAATCTGCGAATGTGCCCTGGCGACTTAAAACGGGTTCACGGGAAAATTACGCGGAGGGAGTTCGGCGGGGGCTTGCGGGAATTTAGCCCAGGCGATGTTCGATCAAAGGAACGGGCGGCTGCGCCATGGGCCTACGTGGTGATGGACTCGGCCGCACAGGTTTGCTTGAAATTCCCCATGGTTGTTACCCCGAACCCACTCCTTGGTGTCGTCCTGCACGGCATTGGCGCGTCTTCCGCGGCGCTTTGTTACACGCCGCAGAAAAAAGTGCGCGGCTGGTCCTGGCAGACCTACTGGCTCGTGCAGGCGGCTTTCTGCTGGTTGATCCTGCCGGTGCTCGGTGCGTGGTGGACGATCCCGGAACTGGGCACGGTGCTCGCCGAGGCCCCGCACGGTGCGATGTTGCGGTCCTTTCTGCTGGGCGCGCTGTATGGCGTGGGCGGGACGGCGTTCGGACTGGCGATCCGTTACATCGGTTTTTCAATCACCTATGCGCTGGCGATCGGCATTTCCTGCGTGGTGGGCACGCTGGCGGGGCCGCTGGTCGCGGGAGAAATCGGCACCATCATCGCCAAAACCGGTGGCGGCCTCGTGCTCGCCGGCGTGGCGGTGGGCGCGGCGGGAATTTTCCTGATCGGCCTCGCGGGTCGGATGAAGGAGCGCGACATCGCGGCGGGCGGCCCGGCGGCCGGTCAATTTCAGTTCGCGAAGGGGCTCGCGCTTTGCCTGCTGGCGGGCGTGCTCTCGGCGGTGTATGGCTTTGCGCTACAGGCGGGGCAGCCGATCGCCGATGTCGCGGCGGCGCACGGAGCGGGAGAATTTCAGGGCAACATCATCTACCCTTTCTCAAACACCGGTGCGTTTCTCACGACGCTGATTTATTGCCTTTGGTTGCACTGGAAAAACGGCACGGGCGGCGAAATGTTGCGGCCGGCGGCGGATGCGCCCGGGGCGAGTCTCGGACTCAACTGGGCGATGGCGGTGCTCACGGGCGGGCTGTGGTATGGGCAATTCTTTTTCTACGGGCTCGGCCACACGCGCATGGGCAGCTTTGCCTTTTCGTCGTGGGCGATCCACATGACGTTGCTGGTGCTGATCAGCGCGCTCGTCGGGCTCGTGCTGCGCGAATGGCGTGTCTGCCGGCCGGCGACAAAGTGGATGCTGACGGCAGCGCTGGCGGTGCTGCTGATCGCGGTGTTCACGCTGACGTGGGGCAATTATCTGGGCACGGTCTGAATCGAATTAACCGCGCAGCACGCTTTATGGTCATACTTTAAGGCGCAGGGTTGCATTATTGGCCGGAGCTCTCTGGGTTGGGAGGTTCATGGACGGCGATCACGGTGACCGCCGCTCCGCTGACTCCTCCGATTTTCACCATGGCTACTCCTTCCGCACTCAAACTCGAAACAGTTGACCAACGCATCAGCTACGGCATTGCCCTGAACATGGGCGGCAACATCGCACGGCAAGGTGGAGTGGAGATCGACATCATCGCTTTCGTCGCCGGGCTGCAGGATGGGCTTGGTGGCGCGCAGCCCCGGGTGAACGAGCAGGCCTTACAGGCGGCGTTTCAAACGGCGCAGGCCCGCGTCGATGCGGCGGCGGCGAAGGGTTCCGCGCAACAGCAGCAGGCCGGGGCGGCTTTTTTGGCGGAGAACCGGCAGCGTGCCGGGGTGGTCGTCACTGATTCCGGCCTGCAATACGAAGTGCTCGTCGCGGGCGCGGGCGCACGGCCGAACGAGAGCGAGACGGTGGAGGTTCACTACCACGGCACCTTGATCGACGGCACGGTTTTCGACAGTTCGGTGCAGCGCGGCGAGACGATCTCTTTTCCGGTTACCGGCGTGATTCCAGGTTGGGTCGAGGCCCTGCAACTGATGGCGGTCGGCGCAAAATGGAAACTTACGATTCCGGCCAACCTCGCCTATGGCGACCGCGCGCAAGGACCGATTCCCGCGGGTTCGGTGCTGATTTTCGAAGTCGAACTGATTGCGATCAAGTGAGGCGGCTGACCTCCCCGCGATAAACCAAAACGCGCCTTTACTGGGGCGCGGCGTGAAGGTGACGGTGGGGATGCAGACGGCGCGGTTGCGAGCCTGGGCGGTGAAGGCGCATCATCTTCCCCTGCAGAAGCGTGGGGTTGCGTCGTTTTATATCTCCGCCTAGCAATCTGGTCATGGGGAGCCCACGGATAACTTTCTGGATAGCGGCACTGTTTCTACTGCTGGCCGGATCCGTGTTGCAGGCCGCGAAACCCATTGAAGTAACTCCCCCGATGCCGATAGCGGAATGGGAAAGCGTGGGGGTCACAGCCAGCTTGCCGGGCCAACTGCCGGTTATTGCGACGCTGCGACCCGGCGACGATTTACAAGCGGCGATCGATGCGGCGCCCGACACCGGCGGGATTCTGCTGTTATCGGCCGGCGATTATCCGCTGACCGTGACCCTGAAGCTTCGCTCCAATCTGATCTTGAAAGGGGTGGATCGGGTCCGGTCGCGCCTGGTGCTGCTGATGCGGTCCCAGCGGCCGGAATTACCCGTGGCCGAGGCTACCGCCGCTTGGACCGCCGGCGTGCGATTACAAGGGGTCGCGCGCTGCGGGTTGGAAGAATTGACCATTATCTATGATGCCACGTTGCCGCCGCCAATACCGCTAAAAACCGGTGAAGCCGCCTTCAAGGACAATCCAGACGGCCGTGATGATCTGCACGTGGTTTCAATCTGTCTCGATCAGGTTCAGGATTGTTGGATTTCCGGCTGCCTGATTTTGAATGCAGGTTCCAACCCCTTGGTGGTGGCCAACAGCAAACAGGTGACGGTGGCGGAAGTGATCATAGAGGGCGCCTACAATCGGGGCGAGGGCTCGGGCGAGTTGATTCTAGCGCACAGCGAATCCGTCCTGTTTAAAAATTTACGGGTGAGTGAAACCAACAGCTTTGTCATTCAGAGCGGCAGTCCGCCGATCGAATGTCGTTATAACGTGATCAGCGACTGTCGTTTTGAAATAGATGTGCGGCTGCATGGGCCTGGAACGGCGCACAATTTGATTCAGAATTGTGCCATTGAGCTGCCGAAGTGGATCGATCGGACCCCGCTGTCCCCCGGCAATGTCAATGCGCGGCTGCCCCCGCCAGGGCCCGGCAATCTGGTTTATTTTTGCACCATCACCCGCGATTCCGCGGCCGCCATGTATGGGTTCAGCATGGCGGACAATCCTGGCATGATCTACGAGGTGATCCAAACCCGGGCCCGGGTGCGTGAATCCTCGGTCATCGATTTCGGTCCTGCCCCGCCGACCGGTTTCCTGGTGAAGATTCCTTGAGAAGAAAATTGATGCCAAGCTACTCGTGCGGGTGGCTGGACAAAGCCCGGAAATCCGCCGAGGAGATAACCCGTGGCTTTTGTGCTTCCTCCTCTCACCTTGCAGCGACATCCCGCCAATCCGTTGCTCACGCATCGGGATTGTCCCTTTCCCGCGACGACGGTGTTCAACGCCGGTGTGGCGCGGGTGGCCGGTCGCTACGTCATGATGTTCCGCAACGACCACGGCCGGTGGGGTGATGCCCGTTTCGACGGCACCAACCTCGGCCTGGCCACGAGTGCAGATGGGATCAAGTGGACGGTCCAACCGCGGCCCGTGCTGGATGAGGAAGGAGCGCGAGCCGGGCTGAGGCACCTGTATCCGGCCCGCTTCGGACCGGAGTTCATCCGGCGCGTTTATGATCCCCGCATCACGGTGATCGAGGGGCGGATCGTGCTCTGTCTCGCCGTGGACACCGCGCACGGCATCTGCGGGGTGATCGCAACGACGGAAGATTTTGCGAAGTTCACTTTCATCAGCATGACGACGCCGGACAACCGCAACATGGTGCTCTTGCCGGAGCGGATCGGCGGCGAGTTTGTGCGGCTGGAACGGCCGTTTCCGGTTTACATGCGGGCGCAGCCGGAAGCCTTTCCCCTCTGGCTGAGCCGTTCGGCGGATCTGTGTTATTGGGGAAAGAATGCACCTGTGCTCGGGCCGGACGACGTGCCTTACGTCAACAACAAGATTGGTCCCGCGGCGCCGCCCGTGCGCACCCGCGCCGGCTGGCTGACGCCCATCCACGCTGTCTGGAAGGACGAGACCAAGCGGCTGTGCGGCTGGGAGGAGCGCGGCTGGTTCAAAACTTACTATGCCGGGCTCATGTTGCTCGATCTGGCCGACCCCACGCGCGTGCTGGGCTTGATGCGCACGCCCTTGCTGGCGCCGGAAGCGCCCTATGAAATCGAAGGATTTCGCGGCAGCGTGATTTTCCCCTGTGGCATGTTGCTCGACGAAACTTCCGGCGAAGTGCGCCTCTACTACGGTGCGGCCGACACGTGCATTGCCCTCGCGAGCGCGCACGTGGACGACCTGATCGCCGCCTGCCAGCCGCTGTAGGCCGGCCGCGGACACCGTGCGCCGCCGCCGCCAACGATTCGCCGTGTATTTTGGAGGCGGGCGGGCAATGTGGATGCAACCTCATGGATCTCATTGATACGCATGTGCACTTTTTGCACCCCGACCATTTCACTTATGCCTGGTGCGCCGGGCAGCCCCGCCTCGCCGGCGCCCACACGCTGGATGATTATCGCCGTGCGGTGGAAAACGGACCGGCGGACCTGCGTGTGCAAGCCCTGCTCTATGTGGAGGCGGATGTGGCACCGGAGGAACGCGAGCTGGAAGCCGAGCTGTTTGCCGGGCTGGCCAACCGGGACCGGCACACGCCGGGGTTGATCGGGATCATCGCCGGCGCGCAACCGGAGACGGCGGCATTCCCCGCGCAACTGGCGCAGCTTGCGGGCATCGCGCGGGTGCGCGGCGTGCGACGCGTGCTGCACACGCAACCGGACGAGGTGCTGGCCTCGCCGTTGCTGGCGGCGAATTTGCAGCTGCTGGCTGAACGTGAATTGAGCTTCGATCTGTGCATCCGCCCGCACCAGCTTGCGCGGGCCACGGCCTTGGTCACGGCCTGCCCGCAGACGCAGTTCGTGCTCGATCATGCCGGCGCCCCCGATGTGGCCGGGGGTGTGCTTGACGCATGGCGCGAAGGGATCCGGGCGTTGGCGGCGCGGCCCAATGTGGTGTGCAAATTTTCCGGACTCGGCAGCTTGGTTGATCCAGCCAAGCCGTTGACGGCGCAGGTGCGACCCATTTTTGAATATTGCCTCGAGTGTTTTCATTCCGAGCGGATGCTCTGGGGCAGCGACTGGCCGGTGGCGGCGGATCTGGCGGCGTGGCTTGCCACGACGGCGGAGTTGCTGGGCGGATTACAGGACTACGAGCAGCAAGCGATCGCGGCGGGCAACGCGAACCGGATCTACCGGTTGCATTGATTGGGAGCGCGGGCGGCTCGCCCGCCATCGCACGAACATTGCGGGCCAGCGGCCCGCGCTCCCGGGTGCGTGACAAGTATGCTTGACATATGACAAGCATGCTTTACACATCGATTCATGAACCCACCCAACACACTTGAATCGGTGCAGCCCTGCTCGGGACAGTATTCCTTGAAGAAGGACCTTAGGTTGAACGCTTGGTTTGCCGTGGCGACGGGGACCTACCTCGTGACGATTTTTCTGTTACGCCATCATCCGGATTGGAGTGTTTCCCTGCGGGTGGCGGTGACCCTGGCGCCGTTGATCCCCGGCTTCCTCTATGTGCGCAGCTGTCTGCGTTTCGTCAAAGGGATGGATGAGTTACAGCGCCGGATCCAGCTTGAGGCCTGGCTGTTTGCCGCGATGGGCACGGTGTTGGTGGGAACGGTCCTAAGCGCCTTGAGTAACAACGGGGTCGACTTGGGCAGCTTCAAACATGGCTTGGACATGGGGCGGGCGCTCGCGTTGCTCTTCGTGCTCTGGCTCGTAGGCAGTGGGCTCGCCAACCGTCGCTACAAATGAAAAACCAATTGCGCGAATTGCGGGCGGCGAAGGAATGGTCGCAAGGCGAGCTGGCGGAGAAGCTGGGGGTCTCGCGCCAGACCATCAATGCCATCGAGACCGAAAAATATGATCCGAGCTTGCCGCTGGCGTTCAAGCTCGCGCAACTCTTCAAAAAACCGATCGAGGAGATTTTCACAGCGGAGGACTGAAATTTAAAATCACGCAACACCCGGAAGAACAGCGGTGGGAAAGGAGTAACGGCGGCCTTAATTTCGGGTGTTTGGGTCCTGCGGGATCCACAGAATGAGGGTGGGCGGCACGACGGGCACAGGGACGTGCCCGGCCACCTGCTAAAATTGATTTTTCGATCCCGGCGGCGTCGTGCTGGTTGCTGCAGCAAGGTAAATTCTCGAAGATTGCAGTTTAAGGACGGGCCCATCAAATGGGCGTCTCTTTACGGAATCCTGCACCCCCACGCTATGGAAACTCTCCTAATTGCACTGCTGAGCGGCCTCGGCTTCATCGTCGCCTATCATACCTACGGCCGCTGGCTCGGCGGTAAGATTTTCAAACTGACGGCGAGCAACTTGTGCCCGTCGAAAAAACTGGAGGACGGGGTGGACTACGTGCCGACGCCGAAGAGCGTGGTGTTCGGGCATCATTTCGCCTCGATCGCCGGCACCGGACCGATTGTCGGGCCGGCGATCGGGATCATGTGGGGGTGGCTGCCGGCGCTGCTGTGGGTGGTGCTGGGTTCGATCTTCATTGGAGCGGTGCACGATTTCGGGGCGCTGGTGGTTTCGTTGCGCAACAACGGCCAGACAATCGGCGATGTCGCGGGGCGGCTGCTCAACCGGCGGGTGCGGCTGCTGTTTTTACTGATCCTCTTTCTGGCGCTGACGATCGTGCTGGCGATCTTCGGCCTGGTGATTGCGGCGGTGTTCCGCCAATACCCGTCGGCGATCGTGCCGTGCACGATTCAAATTCCGATCGCGGTGGTGATCG
>JAGNQV010000079.1 GCA_017988885.1 Opitutaceae bacterium
TCGCGATGGATCGTGGCTCACAGGTCGTTGGTGTTCGGCAAAATCAGTGTCGAATCGAAGGGGCGGTAATTCCAATGTAAACTAAATTTTCAACAAGGATTTTATTTTCTGGGAATCATAAGCCCGCCCGCAGCCTGGCCGCGGGCTCACTTATCGCGTGCAGCCCATAGCCAAATACCCGCCCGGCCCAGCAAATAAGGTCCATTAATGAAAAAAATCAGGAGCAGCCATTCATGGGCACTAAACCTGAGCTGCATCACGATCTGGATCAGTTGATGCATCACCAAAAGACCGGCGGCGATTATGAAACCTGCCCGTCGCCCACAGAGCGCAAGGAACGCTGCCAGTTCCAATAATAAACCAGGTAAAAAAAACAGCCGCGTCAGGTTGGGATGGGCGACGATCAATCGCGGCAACGTCTCAGCGGCCCACACCGCCGGCGCCTGCAGCGTGTCATAATAGACATTCGCGTGGGTTTTGATCAATTGCAGCGAGATATCCGGCAGTTGCCACACCCACAATCCACCCGACGCGATTAATTTGACGCAGGCCGAAGCCACATAGGCGGACGCAATCATGAGCTTGGCCATTTGCATCGCCCGCCGCTGGGTTTCCACATCTGCCGACCACCAACTGCAGCCAAATTTGGTATCACGCCTCATCCAAGCCGCCGCGTAGGCCAGCCATTGTCCGCCCGCAACCAGGCAAAGCAGCTGGAGGTGATGACCGATCGCACCCTGTGAATTCTCCAATGCGCCCACCGCCGTCGCCAACAATCCGGCAAAGCCGAGCGACAACAGGGGAAGTATCCCCGCCGCGTAAAGGACCAGGGCAACCAAACCGGCCCCACGCAACAGTCCATAGGCTGAATCATCGGCCAAGAACGTAAGGTCCAACAAATGGCCCAGCCCGTTCGGCATGGGTTGCCCAGTGTAAGGGATGTTCGCTGGCAACATACTCCACACCAGCCACGCAAACAACCCGCGCATGCAGGCCATCTCCCACCCGGCGTGGTCCACGGTCACTTCGCGGATGCTTTGCCCCCAGCGCCTCATTGCTCGGCGATTAAAACTTCGTTGCGACTGATTTCGTTTTCCGGCGAACGGCTCAACCTCACCCGCATCAGGCGCACCCGGCCCGTTGGCGCGCCCATGCCGTGCTTGGCGCCCAATTGGCGTAAATAGGCCAGCATCGCCTCACCCGCCTGCCGGCTTTCTGCCTCACTCGCTTCATTTTCGCCAACCCCGCGCAACGCGACCAACGCGCGCAGCCGCGCCCGATACATCTTCTTCACATTGGCCGTCGACGTCCCAAACACCGACACACTGGCCAAAGGCTCGCCCGTCGCGTTTGTCACGTAATAGTAATCGGCCACCGGATCGAAGGACGAATACATCGGGAAATAGGAGAAAGGAAACTGCTCCCCGATCACCAGCAACGCGATCACTACCACCGCCACCCGCCACATCGGCCAGCGCCGCCGGGCTTGCTGGGCTTGGTTCTCAGACGGGGAATCCACAACACGGCCCATGATTTTCCGAGCGTGGCGGAACCGGCCCGATATTGGCGAGGCGCAAAACGCGCCACCGTGACCACCAGTTTCAGACGAACAAACCGTCCCGCATTGGCCGGACCGAATCGCAGCGAGCGGCAATCTCCGGATTGTGCGTCACGAGGATGACCGCCTGCCCGTTTTCCTTCGCGAGGCGGGTGAGTAAATCGAAGACCATCGTGGAGTTCTTCACATCCAAGTTACCCGTCGGCTCATCCGCGAGGATGATGGCCGGTTCATTGGCCAGGGCCCGGGCCACGGCGACGCGCTGCTGTTCGCCGCCCGAAAGCTGGGTGCCGAGGCGGTGGGCCTTTTCGCCCAAACCAACCGAACTCAACAACTGCCGCGCCCGGGCTTCCATCGCCTCGGGTGAAAGTCGGGCGAGCTTGCGCATCGGCATCATCACGTTCTCCAGCGCCGTAAACTCCTGCATGAGGAAGTGAAATTGAAAGACAAAGCCGATATGTTCGCCGCGCGCCGCCGTGCGTTCCGCATCACTGCTATTCGACATCTGCCGGTTGTTGATCCAGATGTCGCCGCCATCTTGCCGGTCGAGCAGGCCAAGCAAATACAGCAAAGTGCTTTTCCCACAACCCGACGGACCGACAATCGCGTATACTTGGCCGCGCTGGGCCTCGAAAGAAACCCCCTTCAATACATGCACCCGCCCCTCGCCCTGCCCCAAGTAGCGGTGGAGACTGGCGCAACGGAGTGCGATCTGGTTGTCAGCGGCGGGCATGGTGAGCTGGGTTACTGTGCAGTGCCGCGAATGACGTCGCCGGGTTCCAGCCGCGCCGCACGCCGCGCGGGCACGAGGCTGGCCAGCATGACCATGAGGACGGCCGTCAGCACCGCCGCGATGTAGTGCCAAGGCTCGGAATTCACCCGAAAGGTGGAGGTCTGGAAAATGCCGGTAATGTTGAGTGGTATCTTGGAAACACAGAAGGTCGCGATCGCTCCGATCAGCATGCCGAGGACGCAGCCGATCGTCAGCACGATCGTCGCCTGCCAGAGGAAGATACGCGAAATATCCTCCCGCGTGTAACCCATGGAGCGCAGAATCGCGATCTCCTTGGTCTTCTCCATGACAATCATCGCCAGCGTATTGAACATCGCGAGACCGGCGATGAGGGTAAAGACCGAGACCGTAATCGCCGAAGAGATGCCCAGCGCCCGAAACACTTCCAACCAGGGTTTCTCCCGCTGTTGCCAGCTTTTGGTGAGATGCTGCAGGGTGTAGGTCATGTGCCGGGCATCTTCCTCGGCCCGATCCTTGTTGATCAAATTGACCTGCAGGAAGGTCGCGCCCGTCGGCTTTTTCAGCAATGAACGCGCCTCCCCCATGTTGAGATAGACGCGCACGCGGTCGATGTCGCTCACCCCCGTTTCGTAAATGGCCGTGACCCGGTAGCGTCGCACCTGGCCGCTCACCTCGAGTTGGTAGGTATCGCCCACTTCCAGCTGCATGCGTTGCGCCATTTCCAAGCCGATGAGCGTGCCACTGGGCGAACCGCTGAAATCACTCAGCCGCCCGCGCGTGATCTGGCTCCCGAGGTCAGACACCTTGAGATGATCGTCGAGATTGATGCCAAATACCTGCACCGCCTCGTTCTTGAATGCGCTGCGAATGATGACGTTTCCCCGCAACACCTCTGACACGCCCGCGACATTGGGAAACTGTTTAACGGCTTCGATGAGCAGCTTGGGTTCCTCAATGCCCTCGATGTATTTACGCCCCTCCTTCGTCCGAATCTCGTAGTCGGAACCGAACCCGCCCGCCTGGATGCTCCGAATGGTGTATTGGATTTTATCCTCAATGCGGATGGCACCGTTGGTGCCGAGAATCACTTTAATGAAAAAATCCTGGAAACCGCTGGTCGTCGCCTGCGTGACAATAAAGAGCCCGACGCCAAGCACAATGCACGACAAGCTCATCAGCATGGCGCGCTTCTTTGCGGTCAGGAACCGGAATGCGATACGGAAATTCGGCGACATCAAATCAAACAGGAATAGAGGGTGAACAACGACCTGACCGGGCAGGATTACTCCTTTTCCACGAGCTTGGCCCGCACTCGGTCACCGTCGCGGAAGCGGTCAATTTCATCAACGATGACCTCCTCCCCTTCAGCGACGCCCTTGAGCACCTCAACGGTCGTCGAGCTCGTGTAGCCAAGCTCGACCGTGCGTTGTTCGACCCGCCCGTCCTTCACCACATAAAGATTGTTGCCGAAGAGCGCCCGGCGCGGCACGTTGGCCGCGGCTTTGCGCTCGCCCACCACAATGCTCACTTCACCGGTAATCCCGGGCACCAGCTTTTCAGGCGGAATCTTGACGTCCAAATGCACGACATAGCGCTGCGTCTCGGGATCGGAAGTCGGGAGAATTTTCGTGATCGTGGCATCGTAAAGCCACACGCCGTAGGGCAGAAAACGCACGGAAGCCTTCTGGCCAACCTTCAGATCTGCGAAATTTTCCTCGCTGATTTTCGCCTCCACCGTGCGGCTGGTTGAAATCAGTTTCGCAATCGGCGAGTTAGCTCCGATCAAATCGCCCGGCCGGGCCTTGACCTCGGACACTTGGCCATCAAACGGCGCGACGATCGTCATCTTTTCCAGTTGGCGCTGTTTTACCTTGAGCGTATTTTCATAACTATCGATCAGCTGCCGGTTATTCACATTCTCGAGCTCCAGGCGCTGCTCGATTTGCTTCACCAGCCGGCGTTGCTTGATCAACTCGGCCTCGGGATAATTGCCCGATTTGGTCAGCCGCTCGTAGTTTTCCAGCGTCTCCTTGGCGCTTTGCAGTTCGAGTAAAATGGCCGAACCCACCGCGATCCGGCTCTTATCCGCCTGATATTTATCCCGTATGCCCTCGATCTCTAATACGAGGTCCCCCGCGTCGAGCTGGGCCAAGACCGCCCCGGCTTCCACATGCTGACCCGGGTCCAGATCGTTCTTCACGACCCGGCCACCTACTTCGCTTTTCAACTCCATCTCGAATTCTGCCTGCACGATCACGCTGCCCGGCACCGCCTTGTAGGCCGTGCCGCTGGTAACCTTGGCCACCAAGGCGACCGGTCGTGAAATATAAACATAGATCGCAATGGCCAAAGCCAGTGCGCCTACCGAAACCGCCATCTTCTTACCAATGCTCATAAGTCGAAAAATCAGGAATCGCTGGGCGCTACTTGCATCACCGCCGGGTCTTGCCCCAAAAGCGCAACAAATTCGGTTACACGCATCAGATAGTTGTATCGTGATGTTATGGCGTTGGCGAAAGTCGCTTTGTAGGTCGCTTCCGCTCCGGCCACATCACTCTCCGACGCCAGCCCGCGTTTGAAATCGTCCTGCCGATATTGCAAGAAATTCAGACTGCTGATCATAACCCGGTCGTTGATTTGCATCTGCCGATAGGCCAGATCCGCCTGCTTCGCGGCGTTTTGGGCGTCCCGCCCAATGGACTCGGTGAACAACTGATAGTTTTGTTCCATCTGCCGTTTACGGGCGAGCGAACTCTTGATGGCGCCCCGCGTAGCGAAGCCGTCAAAGATATTCCAGGTTGTCTGCAACCCGACAAATTTAGACTGGATGCCGTATTTCGCGGCCAGATTGGCCGTGTAGCTTTGCTCGTCTTGATTCATACCGGCCACAAAGTTGAATTTGGGCAGCAAACGTTTGCGGCTGTTCCGGTAATTCAGATCTTCAACCTCCACCTGCTTGCGCATGATGCTGGCCGTTCTGGTTTCTGGTTCCTTCTGGGCAAGGAAGCCGGCCAGGATGCGGGCGATCTCATCTTGGGACGAAGGCAAATTATAGATTTCATCAGGAATAGCGGCATCCTGAGGTGCCGGCTGCCCGGTCAGTGAGGCAAAGGTCTGCTTCAATTGGGCGAATTCCAATTCGGCATAGTCCAAACCCAGATGCGCCTGGTCGTTTTCAATTTGCGTCTGGGAAACCAACGCCTCCGTGGTCACTTTTTTGGCCAATTTATCCTGTGCCAGCGCGAGGGCGCTATCGGCCAGATTCATCGCATTGCGCGTGTTTGCGACGTGGTTTTTCTTGATAATGAGCTGGAGGTAGGTGCTGCGAATTTCCTGCGCGAGGATCTGGTAGGCCTCCGCGTATTGTTCGTCGGCAATCTTCTTGCGCAGCGCTCCGATCCGGGCGTTGTTACGCCGTTCGTTCCAGTGAAACACCGGCTGCGTCAGCGACAAGTTATAGTAAGTCTTGTCGGTCACGAGTGTCGCATTGGGCAAATCCTGGCGCTGATCCCTCGTATTTGAAATTTGGTAAAAGCCATTGACCGAAGGGTAAAGCCCGGACCTCGCCTGTAATAAGTCTCCCTCCGCGACCATCAGGTCCAAATTACGCGCGAGCATGCGGGGCGATTGCGTGGTGGCTTGAGCAAGAATCGGTTTGAGCTGAGGGAAAATTAGTTCGGGCAAAGCCAATGAACCGTTGGCGTAGGCGGCTGCCGAAACCCCCAAACAGGTCAAAATGCACAGCAACCGGGACAATGGATTAAATGGTGTCAGTTTCATCTGGATAATTTGCTGATTAAGAACCGGTGATGCGTCATGAATTGCAACCCGTTAATTTGAGATCGATCGCGCGTGGCTTGATCTGGTGACCCGATTGGACCCCGTGCCGGCACTTTGGTTCGGCGAATTTGAAAACCTATCCTTGCCAGCGATGCCGAACCTTGCGACTTCAAGCAGCTCATGCTCCGCCGTCTGGCTCCATTCGCGCACGACTTATGGCTGCAACGGGAACTGCTCTGGCAGTTCACGCTGCGCAACGTTGAGCTGCGACATAAAGGCAGCCATCTGGGCTTGATTTGGTCGCTGCTGAACCCGCTCTTGATGCTCGGGTTGTATGTGCTTGTTTTCGGCTACATTTTCGGCGGCAAGTTCGGTATTTTGCCCAACGAAACCCGGGTGGATTATGCCCTCGGCATTTTCCTTGGGCTGACTCTTTTCCACTTTTTTGCCGAAGTGCTGACGATCGCCCCCACCCTCATCATCGCCAATCCCAACTTCGTAAAAAAAGTGGTCTTTCCCTTGGAAATCCTACCCGCGGCCAGTGTGGGTGGAGCGGCCTTCCATCTGCTAATCAGCCTGGGCCTCGCCCTCTTGAGCCTCGCTTTCTTTGGCGAAGGCATCCCGCTGAGTATATTGTGGCTTCCGTTAATTATCGTGCCGCTGATCTTGTTCGGGTTGGGCGTCAGTTGGTTTTTTGCCGCCTTGGGCGTTTTTTTCCGGGACATCAATCAGGTCATGCAGTTTCTCTCCATGGCGCTCATGTGGGCGAGCGGGGTCTTTTTTTCCGCTCAAAAATATCCGGAGGCATGGACTTATCTGCGTTTCAATCCCCTCCTGCTCGCCATTGACCTCACCCGCGACGCCGCGCTCTGGGCCCGACCGCTCAATTTCCATCACCTCGCCTACTTGTATGCCACCGGCCTGCTGGCCTGCCTCCTCGGTCACCTCGCCTTCCGGCGCATGAAACCCGCCTTTGCCGACGTAATATAATCGGGACCGCCGAGGGCAGGCAGAGGATTTCGGCAAGTTCCGACGTGATTAATGCGGTCGGGAATCCTGACTGGCCACGGTTTCATCGTTCACAAACGAGCAACACCCGTGGCACAGGATCAGAATCCACCGCGTTTATCTTCGGAAAATGCACCCTCAACGCGGCCTGGAAATTTTCCAGATTATACCAGCTATAACGATCCGACATCCATTGACTCACATGAAAATCCTCGGCGGGGGGGAATTCCACAATGAGCGTCCGCTTCGTATAGGCCGCCAAGCCCGCCGCGATCTGCTCAAAATTCAGGTGCATCTTGAAGACCATGTGGTGCACCAACGCGAGTCCGAGCACCAAGTCACATTGCAGGCGTTCGGCTGCCGACTCCATGACTCCATGGCCGATGCCATAGCGGGGCGAGGGGTTGACGTAGCTCATCACCAACGGCTGAACGTCCAGCCGGCCCTCACTGGCATCGCGGAACAATTGATTGATGCAGACCTCGTCGTTGTCGAAGGCCACCACCCGCGCCCCTTCCTTGGCCGCCAGCAGGGCATACCAGCCGCGATTGGCCCCGATATCGAGGACCGTTGCCGGCTGGTATTGCTGCAAGAGGCGCTGCACTGCGTGGTGCTTAAGGGTCCAACTGGCATCCGGCAGCAATGGAGGAAAGGCCCCGTCATAGTAGCCCGACCACGCCGTGGCTGCCGGCCGGAGGTCAAGCGCCGCGATCCGGTCATGATACCAGCTAAATGGCAGGGACTGGCCGGTTTCACCCCGCGGTTGCCCGCTTAATCCAAGCATGGTCTGACAATCCTCCGCCCCAATCCCCTGTTCAAAGTCGCGGAGTAAGGCCCGGGCCATGCGGCCGCGGCCCGCCGCCATCATTTCCAAGGGATGGAGAAAATACTCCCGGAACTGCTGTTCCACTTGTGCATGCCAGACATGACCGGCCGGCACCTCGACGATGGAACCAAAATCCACAAACACCGGGCGAGTGCCGTCAAAAAGCACGTTCCAGCCATGGGCATCTTTCAGCGTCAGTCCATGAAGCGCCAATTCCTGCAGCAAGGCGAGGGTGTGCAGAGCCGCCGCCCGCAACAGCTCGCCCGGCCATTCGAACGGATAGGAAACAAACGGAACCTGCGTATGCTCGAGAACCAAGGCGTAACCCTCGACCTTCAACGGGCTTCGCACCGTCGGCACCAGCAATCGTTTCACCACTAAGGCGTCCACCACCCCCGTCTCAAATAACTGGATGCAAAACACCGCCTTCTCGGCCGCCACTCCCCGATACAATCGTCCATCCCGCCGGAAGACCCGGCCATGGGGATCGGCATAGGACGAGGGATGGAATTGTATCGCCTCCGGCTGGAGGCGAGCGCGATCCGGCTCAATTTCCCCGCGGGTTTGAGCCCAAAATATTTTGGCTTTGTTGCGAATGAATTCGATCATGAAGCGGGACGCTC
Source organism: Opitutaceae bacterium (assembly GCA_017988885.1). Taxonomy (GTDB): domain Bacteria; phylum Verrucomicrobiota; class Verrucomicrobiia; order Opitutales; family Opitutaceae; genus UBA2377. The sequence continues at coordinate 8,550 of JAGNQV010000079.1, forward strand.
GGGCAGTTTCAGACCAAGGCAGAGGTCAAGCGACTCAATCAGCGTGACGGGTTCTTGGAGAACACCAGTGAGCGTGGCGGACAGGCCGTCGCAAAGCCAAAACCATGGCAATCAGGAAATTTCCGCCTCCGCCCAAGCAAGACCTGCCGTGGAACCAGCTTTTACTTGCCGTTGCATCCAAGGCTTCAAACACTGCAATCTCACTCCACCTCCATGGCGCAGATCCTCCTATTTATTGCTGGCCTGAACCGCTAACGCTGCATGAGCGAAGATTCTGTCATCTCAGTTCAAAACGTCTCCAAGGCCTACCGGATCTGGGAAAGTCCGTCCGCCCGCCTGACCACCCCGCTGTTGGAATCGGTCAGCCGCGTCCTCCCGGCCGCCTCCAAGGGCCGGCGCTGGTTACACCACCGCGCCCAACGCAGCTACCGCGATTTCTGGGCGCTGCAAGAGGTGTCGTTTGAAATCCAGCGCGGAGAAAGCCTCGGCATCATCGGCCGGAATGGCTCCGGCAAGTCCACGCTACTGCAGATCATCGCCGGCACCCTGCAGCCGACCACCGGTTTGGCCCGCGTTACCGGGCGCGTGGCCGCCTTGCTGGAGCTCGGCAGTGGCTTCAATCTCGATTTCACCGGCCGGGAAAACGTCTACCTCAACGCCGCGGTGCTCGGGCTGACGCGCCATGAAGTTGATGCGCGCTTCGACCAGATCGCGGCCTTCGCAGATATCGGTGACTACATTGATCAACCGGTAAAAACCTATTCCAGCGGCATGTTTGTGCGTCTGGCCTTCGCCGTGCAGACCGCGGTGGAGCCTAAAATCCTGATTGTCGACGAGGCCCTGTCCGTGGGTGACATTTTTTTCCAGCAGCGCTGCTACGAACGGATGGGGCAGCTGATCGACAGCGGGGTCTGCATTATTCTGGCTTCGCATGATCTGGCTTCGGTCCAGCGCTTTTGCCAAAAAACCGTCGTGCTCCAGCGGGGACAAATGAAGTATAATGGTCCTGCGACCGAGGGCACCAAAGTCTACGTCCATCTTGAGCAGCAGGAAAAAATCGCCGCCTATGCCCGCAACAACCCGGGCGCAACTGCCAGCGCGGCCCCTGCCCTCACCGACGGGACCATTGCCGGATGGCCTGCGGCGCTGCTACCCGTGCCCACCACCGTGAAGCTCATGGGGAACGGCTGGGCGCGTTGCACCGGCCTCGCCGTGTGCGATGCATCCGGCACGCCCGCCCTGCTCTTCCAACAAGGCGCCACCCTGAGCGTCTTTTATGAATTCGAGATCCTGCAGGATATGGAATTTTGCGTCGGCTGCATCACGATCCGCGACAAGACCACGCAGCCCGTGCATTCAAAAATGACCCTGCAGGACGGCATCCGGGCACCCGCCCGGGTTGCCCGCGGCACACACCTGCGCATCCGGCAGGACACCGTCCTGAATTTGCACTGTGCAGATTACACCGTGGATCTATCCTTGGATATGGTCACCTCCGGTTTGCTGGAACAGCCGGGAATTGCTTACGATGAGTTTATGGCCGCCCAGCTGCGTGTCTGTGAATTGCATTCAGCCGCCAACATCTCCGTGCGCTTGCGGGATGAGACTTCCCCCTTCCAGTTGTTGCATTTTGGCATAGCGGGCTTGCCGAGTAGCTCCCTGGTGGCGGCCCTGCCGCCGGTGACCTGATCCATGACTGCTCCGTATCGCAGCCCTTACGGCCATGACTGGCCTACCGTCGGCGCAACTCCGGCTGAACCGTTCTTGTTTTTCTGCACGCATGAATTCTGACTCCTCCCCGCCGTTTGTCCCCGATGTGATGTATGCCGGCGATTACGCCAGCTTTGCGGAAGCCCGGGCCTGCTCCACCGGCTACGAAGAAGCCGCCATCTTAGAACGAACGCGCGTCGCCCTGCATAAAGTCTTACGCGGGGAGGCCGCGTATGAAAGGGACTCGGTTGCCTTTGAAAAAATGGATCTGCCTTTCCCCTTGCTGGCGGTGCTGGCGCGGGCCGCCGCGGAAAGTGCCGGACGATTAGCCGTGCTCGATTTTGGCGGGTCGCTGGGCAGCACCTACTTTCTCTGTCAGAAATTTTTCTCCACGCTGCCGTGCTTGGAATGGAGCATCGTCGAACAACCAGCCCACGTTGCCTGCGGACAGGCAGAATTCGCCAATCGCCAGTTGAAATTTTATCCGACGATCACGGCATGTCTCCGCGAGCGTTCGCCGTCCGTCTTACTCCTTTCCGGCGTCCTTCAGTGCCTGCCCGAACCTTGGCGTTTCCTGCATGAGGCGGCCGCGCATGATTTCAAATGGATCATCATGGACCGCACCCCGTTCATCGCAGCGGCTCGCGACCGCTTGACGGTGGAAACGGTCTCGCCACGCCTCTACCCCGCGTCCTATCCCGCTTGGTTTTTTAGCCGGCCCCGGCTCCCGGAAAATCTGCCGGCCGGCTGGGAGATTGAAATCGAATTTGACGCCCTCGACCGCCAGCTGCTCGACGGCGTTGAATTGACCTTCAAGGGTTTGGTCCTCCGGCGCTCCCCATGAGGTATTACTGCACGTATTATGACTCAAAGCACCTGACCCGTGGACTGGCTCTCCATCAGTCATTGCTGAAGCACGCCGGGGATTTTGAACTCACGGTATTGTGCCTGGATGAGACCATCGCGGTGACGTTACGGCAAAGCACCCTCGCAAATATCCGGCTGTTGCCGCTCGCCGAACTGATCGCGTCACATCCCGCACTTGCCGCCGCCCGTGGCGATCGCACTGAACCGGAGTTTCACCTCACGTGCCAATCGTGGCTCATGCGGCATCTGCTGCCCCAAATCCCCGCCGGTGAAATCCTGGCCTACGTCGACCCGCACTTATATTTTTTCAGTTCACCCCACCCCATTTATGATGCGATGGGGCCGGCCTCAGTCGCAATCACTCCCCATCAATTTCCCGCGTCCCTCACCCCGCTGGAGTGCGATGAGAAATATCACACAGGTTGCGTCTTGCTCCGCCACGATGCCACCGGCACGGCTTGCGCGGCAAACTGGGCGGAGCAGTGCCTCCAGGGCGGCTTGCTCCTTGCCGCACCGGGGCGCACTGGCGAGCCGCAACCGCTGGATACATGGGCAGCCGAATTTCCCGGCACCGTTAGCCTTGATCATCCCGGGATCAACGCCGCGCCTTGGAACATTCTTAATTCCGTGCTCACGGCCGACGGATCGCTGGTCCGCATTGATGGGCAACCGCTGGTTTGTTATCTTTTCCTTGGCCTGACCGACCTCGGTCAGCAACTCTACGATCCCGGCTTGCACCGCTATGGCGGCAATCCCTCCCCAGCGCTACGCGAACAAATCTACCATCCCTATCTGCACCAATTGGGCACCGGTGAAAAAGCCGGCCAGTATCCGCCAGATATTGTGCCACCGGTGAACCCACAGGATCCGCGCAGCGGAGCCGTGCTCCCCCAATTGCTGGAGCAATTGCGCAACGTCATGCAAGATCGTGCGGCCCTCCGCTTCGCGCTGGAGAAAAATCGCACCGAAGCCCGCCAGATCATTGCCGATGTCCAGGCGACCAAGATTGAAAGCGACCGCTACACGCGGGAGGTCGAAGTTGAGCGCGATCAACAACGCCAGTCATTTTTCGACACACGGCAAAAGCTGCTGGCCTTTCATGACGACCTCCTGCGCAACATCGAATACATCAAGACGCTCCACCAAGAGGCGGAGACGCTGAAGCAGGCGGCCGTGGATCGGGAAACCTACATTGCCAATCTCAACGCGCAACTTTCACGGCGGGAGACCGGGAATGCAGGTCCCGACCTTGAGGCATTCGGCCGGGCCCTCGAGCCGCATTGTCCCGAACTTCGCCGGCTGCTGGTGCTGAAATACCATCCGCGACTACTGCCCGCCATTCTCTGGTGGTCCGCCCTGGGCATCAGTG
>JAGNQV010000255.1 GCA_017988885.1 Opitutaceae bacterium
CTTTCACTGCGGGCGACATTCAACTCCGCCAGCTTAAAGCGCGCTTCGACCTGCGCATATTGGGCCTGCAGTTCGGCATCATCAATCTTGAGCAAGATTTCGCCGGCTTTCACGCGTTGCCCCTCTTCGAAATAAATCGCCCGCACCAAACCACCCAATTCAGCCCGGATTTCTGCTGATTCGTTGGCCTGCAATGAGCCCACGAGATTTAATGTCTCGGCCAAGTCGCGTCTGACCAAAGGTGTCACCTCGACGACCTGCGGTTGAGTGGCAGCCGCAGCCTTACCAGTGTTGGTGTCAGTCGGTTTGTTGCATCCGGAGGCGAGCACCAGTCCCGCCAAGCAGGTTAAAATCGGCGGTAGATATCGTGCCATAAGTTTAGGATTGGTCATTACTGAATGACTGCACTGGCAAGCGCAACCAAGGCGCGCGAAATATATGCAAAACATTACGCAGGCAGCCCAATGCCGGCTTAAGCCCTGCCCGCCTAGCTGCTGTGCTTGGCGTAGGCATCGGCATCCAACAGGCTGGTAGCGTCCACCGGATTCGTCAGCTTGATCTTCAACATCCAGCCGGCTGCATAGGGCTGCTGGTTTACCGTTTCGGGCGCGGCATCGAGCGCGGCGTTGGCTTCCAGCACTGTCCCGGATGCGGGTGCATACAAATCGGAAGCAGCCTTGACCGACTCCACCACCCCAAACGTCTGTCCCGCGCTCAAAGTTGCACCCACCTTGGGCATCTGGACGAAGGTGATGTCCCCCAGCGAATTCTGCGCATAGTCGGTGATGCCAATAGTCGCGGTGCCGTCAGCGGCGACTTTCAACCATTCATGGGACTTCGCATAGCGAAGATCACTGGGGATGTTGCTCATGAGGATTTTTTTAGCTCCACGAAGGGCGGTTTGACGAGATGCAAATTGAGCCGGGTGCCACGGATATCAACCGCGAGCGGCTGTGTGACGGCAACCGTGTTCACCAAGGCGGAACCGATGGCTTCATTCAACAGCGGCGAAAGCGTGCCGGACACAACCTTGCCGACCCCAACGCCATCGGGGCCAAGCACCGACGTATCCGCGCGCACGATCCGGCGATCGCCGGTCTTGAAGAATATGATTTTCTGTGGCGCGCCGGCTTGCTTCTCCGCGAGGAGTGCCGCGCGGCCGACGAAATCCGCGCCCTTAGCGAGCTTCACCGTCCAGCCCAATCCGGCGGCCAATGGTGAGATATCCCGGGTGATTTCATGCCCATATAATGGATAGCCGGCTTCCAAACGCAGGCTGTCGCGCGCCCCCAAGCCGGCGAGTTCAAGCCCTTGCGGTAGACCGGCCGTCAGCAGCGCCTCCGCGAGCGCCTGCGCGTCACTCGTAGCATGATAGAGCTCAAATCCATCCTCGCCGGTATAACCGGTGCGACTGATCAGACAGTGCACTCCTGCCACGGTGCCCTCGACGAAGTGATAATACTTAACCGCCTCGAGTTTGGCGCCAGTCAACGCTTGCACGATACCCGCCGCCCTCGGTCCCTGCACAGCGAGCAGGGCATAATCCGCGGAACGGTCCGTCACCTTGACATTAAACCGGGCGGCTTGATCGCGAATCCAGGCGAGGTCTTTATCGATATTGCCCGCGTTGATGCACAAAAAATAATCGTCGGGCGCACGCATATACACGAGCAAGTCGTCCACCACCCCGCCGTTGGGGTAGCACATCGGAGAATAGAGCACCCGACCCGGGTAAAGCTTGGCCACATCATTCGTGACCAGATGATTCAGGAAAGTCCCTACCTCCGGCCCGCGCACATCCACCTCACCCATGTGACTGACGTCGAAAAGGCCCGCGGCCCGTCGCACCGCCTTGTGCTCCTCCAAGATGCTGCGATATTGCACCGGCATCTCCCAACCCGCGAAATCCACCAAGCGCCCGCCATGGGCGGCATGAAAATCACGCAAGGGGGTGCGTTTAAGTTCGCTCATGAATCGAGTGTAGTCCTTCCCGGGCCTTGCTTCGCAAGGTTCTTTTAGTCCGCCCGACGGTTGACGGTTTATATTCGCAACTCGCCATCGCCGCATAAAATGGCGTCATGCGGATGACCGCTCCCTTTCCCATGCTTCAAGCCCTGACTCTTCCCCTCGCCTACTGGGTCCACGATCTAAGCCCGTTTCTTGTCCGCTTCACGGACCACATCGGCCTGCGCTACTACGGGCTCGCCTACATGCTCGGCTTCCTCGCGGCTTTCTGGCTGTTGCATCGTTACGCAAAAGCCGGCCGCTCCCTGCTACCGTCTGCGCAGATTGCCGACCTCATGATGGGCATCATCCTGGGCGTCCTGCTCGGCGGACGTCTTGGGTATTTTTTGCTCTATCAGACCGAGGCCATCCGCAGCGACCCATTAGCGCTGCTGCGGGTGTGGGAAGGCGGCATGGCGAGTCACGGGGGCTTCGTCGGTGTGGCCGTGGCGGTGTGGTGGTTTACCCGTTCCCGCAAAATTCCTTTCTTCCATATTTGCGATCTCATCGCGTCCACGACGGCAGTGGGGCTATTTTTTGGCCGCATCGCCAATTTCATCAACGGCGAACTCTGGGGTAAGCCTGCCACCGTCGCCTGGGCCGTCATCTTCTCCCATACCGGGGGCGGCCCGATGCCACGCCATCCCTCGCAAATATATGAAGCCCTGCTGGAAGGGGCACTACTGTTCGCCCTCGCCCAATGGCGCTTCTGGCGCAGCGAAATCGTGCGCACCCAACCGGGCCGGCTCGCCGGCGAATTCCTGCTGGCCTACGCCACCGTGCGTGCGCTCGGAGAAATTTTCCGCGAGCCCGACGCTTCCCTGATTCTCGGCCTGAGTCGCGGCACGTTCTACTCGATTTTTCTGGTCGGAATCGGCCTGTGGCTGATTCTGCGCAAACATACCGCCCTGCCCTTGCCGGTCACCAAATCCTCACAACACCGTGCCCGCCGGTAGCACCGCGCCTTTGGGCACGACCAGCACACCGTCGCGGATCACCATCGCGCCATTGGCGTAGGTGCCGTCGGCTTTCCCGGTCGCGATCAGCACGCAGCCAGCTCCAATGCGGGCGTTCTTATCGATGATTGCCCCAGTGATGCGACAACCCTTGCCCACTCCCAGGTGCGGACGCCCCTCGGCCACATTAACCGCCTGTTGGTCGTCGGTCTCATAGTAGTCTGACCCCATCACGACGACGTCCTCCAGCACGCAACCTTCCTCGATGTATGATCGGATGCCGAATACGCAGCGCCGGATGATGGAGTCGGCAATGATTGAACCGTCCCCGATCACCGCATGGTCGATGCGACAGTTGTTCAACTTCGAGGCCGGCAGATAGCGGTCTTGGGTGTAAA
>JAGNQV010000256.1 GCA_017988885.1 Opitutaceae bacterium
GTTTGGCGGTGAAACCTTTGCCGCATGGCCGACTGAGACGGCGCGTGAGGCGCTGCAACTGCGAGGGCAAATCTACTCCTTCACGAAGGATGGCAGCCGCGCGGAAGCTGACTTGCAAGCAGCCTTGAAGCTCGCGCCACGCCAGGTGGATGCCCTGCTGCTCCTGGCTGACAATTACGTCAACAACTTCAACGACGACGCAAAAGCCATCGCTGCCTATCAAGAGGTCATCGCCATCACCGGCACCAACAACGGCTGGCAGCCGCTCACCGCCACGGTCAGTCTGGCGAAGCTTCACACCGATGCATTGAACTTCGATTCCGCTCACGAAGTGCTTAAACCCTATGGCGATCTCAGCCAGCTCGCGGGTTCCTGGCGCGTCCGGCTTCTGCGGGCCTATGGCCACCTCTACGCGGCGCAGGGCAAAGAACCGGAATCGCTCGCCAAGTTTCGCGAGGCTCTCCAGCTGGAATCGAAACCATAATCCATTTCCCAAACCTGATGAAACAACCGCTCACACTTTTATTCGCCACCTTCACGATGTGGCACGCCTTTGCGGCCGATCCCGATGCCGCGCTCACGATGATGCGCACGCTCAACAAGGAACGAAAGTGGAACGAACTGGTCGCGCAGTTCAAGGACGAGAACGTCAGGGCATGGAAGGATGCGTCGGCGAAGACCGGGGCGATTGATGACCCAATTGAGATTCGACTTCGCCACAGCGACAATTGTGCTGCTTCCGCTTACCGGCGATGCCCTTGAACTTGTCGAACAAGTTTACGCCACCGCGCCAGCCGGCACCTACCTCCGCGCCGCCGACGCCCTCCACCCGCAAACCCCCGCCGAAAATGGCATCACCGAGATCCATTCCAACGACAAACACCTCCTCGCCGCCGCTCTACTGTTCGGGCTGGTCGGCGTGAATCTGATCCCGTAACAGGCCAGCTCGCCGTGAAAGACCTGCATGCACCATTGCGATGTATTTTAGCCTGAGCGTAAGTGCCTTTACGCAAATAGGCAGCGGAACCTCTCGCAAAGGTGGGTGCCGGGGGTGTATTGATCTTCATTGAGTTCTGTATGAAAATGATCCTTTCTCCCGTCGTCCTTTTCTCGCTGCTGCTCCCGCTTTCGCTGCTCGGACAGACCACGCCGGGGGCCGGCGCGGAGGACTTGACGGTGCTGCCGCCATTGGTGGACGGCCTCGCGCCGACCGAGCTGCTGGAGGACCAGTTGAAGAAACTCGCTTTTGCCGCGCTGGGCCAGCGCGAGGCGGCTTATGAGCAAATCAAAACTCCGGCGGATGTCACCGCGTGGCAGCAGCGTCAGCGGGCCAGTTTCCTCGCTGCGCTGGGCGGACTGCCGGAGCGCACGCCTCTGAACCCGCGGGTGACGGGCCAGCGTGACTGCGGCGCGTATCGGTTGGAGAAGATCCTCTTTGAGAGCCAGCCGGGATTCATCGTCTCCGGATTGCTCTATCTTCCGCCGGGAGACGGGCCGCACCCGGCGGTGCTGATGCCGTGCGGACACACTGACATTGCAAAAGCGGGTGAAGTGTATCAGAAGGCCTCCATCAGCCTCGTGCACGCGGGCATCGCGGTGTTTTGCTTCGATCCCATCGGCCAGGGCGAACGGCGGCATTACCGGCAGCCGGACGGCAAGCCGGAGTTCAGCAGTCCCACGAGCGAACATCAACTGATGGGCATCTCCGGGACGCCGGTGGGCAACAGTCTCGCGCGGGCGATGATTTGGGACGGAATCCGCGCTCTCGACTACCTGGAGAGCCGGAAGGACATCCGCGCTGACCGGCTCGGGTGCACCGGCGTCTCCGGTGGCGGGACCATGACCAGCTACTTGATGGCGCTGGATGTGCGCATCGCCGCTGCCGCGCCCGCTTGTTATCTCACGGGCTTCAGGCGTTTGCTTGAGACCATCGGCCCGCAGGACTTCGAGCAGAACCATTTCGGCCAAATCACCGCCGGCCTGGACCAGTCCGATTACGTCCTGCTGTGCGCCCCGCGGCCGGTGCTCATTATGGCGGCGACGCAGGATTTTTTCGACATTCACGGCGCGTGGAATGTCTTTCGTGAGGGCAAGCGCGTTTACGGGCGGCTCGGCTTCCCGGAGCACGTCGAGCTGGTCGAGGCGGACACGAAGCACGACCTCGCCATCGAAATGCGCGAGGCCTCGGCGCGGTGGTTCCGGCGCTGGCTGCTGGGCCGCGACGATGCGTGGCGGGAACCGGCGTTCGAGATTTTGCCCGAGAGTGAAATCCTCTGCACGCCCGAGGGTGATGTGCTGCGCCAGCCCGGCGCGCGTTCCTTTTTTGATCTGAATGCGGCGGCGGCAGAGGCTCTCGTCGCGGAGCGCCAACGCATTTGGCAAACCAACCCGCCGCCCGCCGCGCTCTCCAAGGTGCGGGAACTCGCGCGGATTCGCCCCCTCGCAGAACTGCCGCCATTCACCTCGACCGCCGGGACCACGCTCCAGCGCGGGCCGGTGCGCATCGAGAAGCTGACCCTGCGCAACGCCGAAGGCACCGTGCTTCCCGCGCTGCTGTTTCGTCCCGCCAAGGCCAGCACCGGCCTCCGCCTCTACCTGCACGGTGATGGCAAGGCGGCGGAAGCCGGTCCCGGTGGCATTCTCGAAGCCCTTGCCCAAACTGGTGAAACCGTGCTCGCGGTGGACCTGCGCGGTCTCGGCGAAATGCAGAAGGGAAAGCGAGCCACCGGTTTTGCCGCGCTCCAGGAGCCGAACTGGAAGACCGCCACGCTCGCCTATTTGCTCGGCCACTCCCTGGTCGGCCTGAGGACCGAGGACATCCTCGCCTGTGCGCGATTCGCTTCGGACAAGTGGAACGAAGGCCGCCCCGTCCACCTCACCGGCCTCGGCGAAGCCGGCATCCCTGCGCTTCACGCCGCTGCACTGGAGCCGCAACTTTTCGCCGACACCCGTCTCGAACGCACCCTGCGCACCTGGACCGGTGTCGCCACCACCCCGCGTACGCGGAACCAGCAAGTCAACACCGTCCACGGGGCACTGCGCTTCTACGACCTGCCGGATTTGATAGCCACACTGCCCAGGAACAAGCTGGTGCTACACGAGCCGGTGGATGCGGCGGAGCAGGTGGAGCAGGTGGAAAGCAAATAGGCCATAAACTGCATCGCCTTGAACCGACGCCATTTTTCCGAACCGGAGCCGCACCCTGGCTTGCCGCGCCGTTTTCCTCCCTGCTCAACGTCGGAGGGACTACCAGACATCGTCATGAAAATCAAAATGATCCTAGTCATCGCGACGCT
>JAGNQV010000257.1 GCA_017988885.1 Opitutaceae bacterium
GCAACGGCATTTTCTGCCAGTAATATTTCAAGTCGTCATGCTTCCAGCCGGCGTAAATTTCGTCCCACTTTAATGCGCAGTGCGGATTCAGCGAGCTGTTGTCCACGGGCTCGTCGGCGGCTTGGTAACGCACGTCCATCGAGAGGCGGATGCGATCCTTGAACTGGCAGCGGAGGGCCTTGTGAATGGTGTGGCTGGGAAAAGTGAGCACATCACCGATTTCGAAATCGCCCTCGACCCAGTGCGTCTCGGTCGGACAGAGCGGCACGGCGAAACCGCCCGCGCCCTTCGCCGGCTGCACCGGCAGGTAGCCCTTCGTGTGCGAACCTTTCAACACGGTCAGCCCGCCCAGCGATCGCGGACACTCGCCGACGGGAAACCAGCAGGTCCACGTGTGGCCGCTGCCTTGGATATACGGAAAATCCTGATGCGGCGGCGTGGGCACCATGCAGGTGTGCGGCGTGATCATCCGGGCGATGTGGCGTGGATGCACCAGCACTTCGCGGCCGAAGAGGGTGCGGTAGATTTCCAGCAAACGCGGATGGTGCGGCAGGCGGTGAAAATGTTCGAGCCGCTGCACGTCGTGATACGCATCAGCGGTGACGCCGACATCGGTGCGGTGCATTTCCTCCTCGGTCAGCCGGTTGATGGCATCGTAGTCAATCAATCCGCCGAGGGCATCCTGACCGGGCTGGCGCCAGCCGTATTTGTCCACGATGGCGAGCATCGCGGCGCGCATCGCGAGCACCTCGTCCGCCGGCAGCCGGTTTTTAAAAAACAAATAGCCATCCTCCGCCGCGCGGGCGCGCAAGGCGACAGGATCGGCGAGCAGCGGCGTCGAATCGACGAAGAGCGTTTTGCGAATCGCGTTGGGGGCGGGGGCGGGATCGGCGGCGGAGACCATGGGGGAAGCGTCGGCAATGTAGGCCCTCACCCTGATTTGTCGATGCTGGGACGGTTTTTCCGAAGGGTTTCCGTTGGGATGCCGGAATCGTTCAAGAAATTAACCATTTGATACAAGACGGTAGGACCGCTTTGACCTACAGTCTCCGCACTTACCCCATGACCCCCTCATTACTGACGGCTGATGAAAAACAGATTTCCGCCTGGGTGGAGCAATTCCACCGCGACGGTTTTCTCTTTCTGCCCAACGTCCTCCCGCCCGCGTTATGCGCTGAGCTGCGGGGCGACTTGGACCGGATTCTGAAGGAGAATCCGCTGGGCGAAGGGCATTTGTCGCCGACGATGGAGTTTACGGCGCGCGCGTTTGAAAACAGCCCGGCGAATCTCAGCCTCTTCGAACTCGAGCCGATCGTGTCGTTCGCCGAGGCGTTGATTGGCAAGGACTGCCACGTGATCCATAATAACAGCTTCAAGACGCTGAGTGGCGGGCAGACTGACTGGCACCAGGACGATCCCCCGCACTACCTCGTCACGGAAGGCGAGCCGCCGACCAATGTGCGGCTGCCGGTGCTGCTATTTACGGCCAACTATTATCTCACCGACGTGACCGAGCGGGCGAACGGTGGCACGGAAGTCATCCCGCGCTCGCACCTGTTCGGCAAGCCGTGTCCGGGGGTGATCAAGGGCACGGAATGGGAATCGAAAATCCACTACAACCTCGGGCCTGCGGGCAGCGTGATCATGTTCAACAACCAAGTCTGGCATCGCGGCGGGCCCAATACCAGCGACCGGACGCGTTACATCACGCAGGTGTCCTACGCGCGGCGCCTCGTCGGCCACAAATATCACCCGTTTATGAATTACCAGATGCCCGAGCACGTCTACAAAGACGCCGGCGAGCGGAAGAAGCGGTTGCTGGGTTTCCTGCCGCGCGGGGCTTACGGCTGAGCGGGGATGCGGAAAAGTTAATCTGAAACTCAGGAAAGCCGGAGTAAGGCGGGTCTGCTCCAGCCGTTCCTGAGTTCCTGATGTGCAGGGCGGACTGGCCGCGCGCGGAGCGCACGGCCCACCACTTACTTTACGCGGCGGAGCCGAACGGTCGTCGACTCGCCGTCGAGCACGAGGAGGAAGGAACCGAAGCGGCCTTCCTTGATGCCGATTTCACGACCGACGAGTTCCTCGCGAATGGGATCGATGCCCGCCCAGACTTGGCCGTTATCGAGCACAAACCCATTGGTGCCCTGCCAAGCGGTGACCTTCACCTGCATTATCAGTGGCTCTTTCTCCGCTTCTTGGGCGACGGCGGCGGCGCCAAGGCCAAAGCGGGACCAAAGCGAGCGCTTCTGCTCGGGCGCGGTGGCGGCCGGGGGCGTCGGGCTGACAGCTGGGGTGTGCGTCTGCACGGCGCTGCCTTGGAGGTATTGCGCGAAAGCTTGGTTGACCAGTTTGAGCTCCGCGGAGTTGAGGCGGTCGAGCTTGGCGGTCTGCCAGTCGGATTCCTTCATGATGGCCTTGAGGCCGGGAAACTCGGCGTCGGCCGCGTGGGCGACCAAGGTGAGCAGGATGAACGCGGAAACAGGGAGCAGGCAGCGCAGGGATTTCATGGGGCGGAGTTTCTTAACCACAGGGTTTCCGGAGGGCACGGATAATTTTTGGGCGGAATACTGCAGAGGTTGGGCCGCGCATGGCACGAATGAACTCGAGCGGGCAATTGAAACCCTGAAATACCCCGCCGGGCGGAGGCTGCACGCTGGCGACATGATGACTGGCAGACAGGCAGAATCTTGTCTGCCGAAAATTGTAGCTCAAGCGTGTGCAGCCTGCCGGCGAGCGGCCACCTTGCCGGGGTCCTTAGCAGGACGAGGGTTCCCGCCAAAGGCGCGGCTGTTGATGGCCAGGCGTGTGCGCAGCAACTGAAAGCTCAAAGCGAAGGCTGATTGCTGGGTTTATAAACTCAGCCGCGGTCTTATTTCTGACCAGAAAGCGTAGAGTAGGGAGAGGGCGGTCACCACGATGGCCGCAAACATTTTTGGATCGGAGAGCTGAGTGAAAGTGGCGGTCGCTTCGGGGGTGAAGCTGGGAAGCATGAATCCGTCGGCGGTTGCGGAATGAATCTTGTAGGCGGCGAGGGCAATTCCGGCCAAGGCACCGATGAGGGTGGCGAGGCGGCGTGTGCGGGCGGCGCGGCGGGTCGGCGGGGGCAGGGCGGCGAGCACCTGTCGCGAGAAACCGTGGTCGGGCAGAGGGGGCAGGGCGGCGTTGGCACGCAGCCAGGTTTCAAGCGCGGCGTCGTCGGGCGGAGTGGATTTCAGATCGTTGGGTTCCATGACGCGAGGAGCGGCCGGAGTTTCTCCTTGCCGCGGTTGATATGGGTTTTGACGGTGCCGAGCGG
>JAGNQV010000258.1 GCA_017988885.1 Opitutaceae bacterium
GGCTTGGGTGCCGGAGTAATCAAACTCACAAGCCTGGCCGATGACAATAGGGCCGGCGCCAATGATCAGGATGGACTTAAGATCGGTGCGTTTGGACATGGACGTGGATTTAGCCGAGGTTTGAGCGACCCCAAACGCGCCGCAAGCGGGAAGTCCGCTTTCGCCTCAATTTATGCCGCACGCCATCGACCAGCCAGCTTTACGGCCGGTTCAAGACCCGCAAATCCGGATCAACTCCAAGAATCTCGGCCGACTTAGCCTTGTCGCCCCGGCAGGCATGCAGCACCATGTCGACATATTGCTTTTCCTGACCGGCCAGATACTCCGCGAGCTTGGGCCAGTGCCTCAGTTCGCGCAACCGCAGCGGTAATTGCTCCGAGGTGACAATCCGGGTTTCCGTGGTCGCCGCGATCTTGGAGATGACATGAAACAATTCCGTGAGGTTGCCCGGCCAGTGATAAGCCATGAGCATGGCCATCGCATCCTCGGTAAACTCAACCAGATTGGCGTCAAAATGCGGATTCACCGCACCGGCGGCGTAGCGTTTTACCAGCAAAGGGATGTCTTCTGTCCGCGCGCGCAGCGGTGGCATCAGGACCGGCAATGAGGCCACCCGATAGAACAGTTCCTCATGAAAGCGCCCCTCATCGGTCAACTTTTCCAAGTCTTCCGTCGTCGTGCAGATCAGACGGATGGTATGCGCCGTGTTCCGCAGCACACTCACGAGCTCCTGCTGGATTCCCATGGGCAGACATTGCAGATGCTGCAGGAACAATGTGCCCCCCTTCGCCTGTTGCACCCAGGAACCGCCGGCGCCGTTTTGGCCAATGAGACCTTCCCGGAAATTTTCCTCGGAACTCAGTGAACCATCAATGCGCACGAGCTGTGCTTCCGTGGCACCCAGCGCCTCATGCAGCACCTCGGCCACCGCGGTTTTGCCGGTGCCATTTTCGCCTTGCAGCAGAACCGCCGAGCGCACCGTCGCCAGTTTTTTGATCTGCTGGATGAGTTTTTTGATGGCGGGACTTTTCCCGGTAATGCGACTCTCTATATCGCCGGGCTTCGCCCCCGGAGCGAGTCCGGTTGCCGCCCGATCGGCCTGAAACTGTTTGAATTCAATGCCCCGCTTGAGCGTCGCAATGAGTTCATTCACCCGAAACGGCTTTTGCAGATAGTCGAAAGCGCCGAACTTAAGCGCCTGAATCGCGCTTTCTGTGCTGGCGTAGGCCGTCATGATGACGATGACGGCGCTGGGATCATATTGCTTTAGCTGTTTAAGCAGCGTGATGCCATCCATCGGCTTCATGTCGATGTCCGCCAACACCAGATCGAATTTCTCGGTCTTATAGCGGGAGAGCGCCTTTTCACCATCGGTGGCAAAGGCGGTGCTAAAACCGGTGGGCTGAATCACGGCCTCCAACATCTCGTGGATGGAAAGGAGGTCGTCGACGATGAGAACAGAAGACATGGCGCGATGCTTACCCTTTTAAACGGGTAAGCATTAGTCAACAAAGCGCACAGGCGCGTTATTGCAGACCACCGGCAACCGCACCGAGTTGGAAGATGGGGAGGAACATCGCCATGACGATACCGCCGACCACCACGCCAAGGAAGACAATGAGCAGCGGTTCGATCAGGGAAGTGAGCGAAGCAACGGTCGCTTCGCACTCCACATCGTAGAAGTCGGCGATCTTGGTCATCATGCCATCGACATTGCCGGTGGATTCACCCGCCTTCACCATGTGTTTCATCATCGGCGGGAAAAATGTGTTGGCTGCGAGCACCTCCGAAACCTGACCGCCTTGACTGACGTGTTTGGCGATCTCGTCGCAAGCGTCTTCAATCTGGACGGTATTACTCGCCGCCGCCACGATTTCCAGCGTCCGCAGGATAGGCACACCCGAGCGGATGAGCGTGGCATAGGTGCGGCAGAAACGGGAAAGGGCGATCTTGTGGATGAGATTGCCGAAGATCGGTGCCTTGACCAGAAACTGATCCTTGAAGCGCCGGCCCTTGGGGGTGGAGATGAACTTGTTGACGCCCCAATAAATGCCGTAGCACGCCGCGATGATATACAGGAAATTGTGCTTCATGAAGTCGCTCAAATCGATGAGGAACTGCGTGGGCTTCGGCAGCTTGGCGCCGAAATCAGCAAACATCGCGGCGAAGACCGGAATAACAAAAATTAGCAGCACGTTGACCAGTGCGACCGCCAGACTGATGACCGCGATCGGATAGGTCATGGCGGACTTGACCTTCTTGGTCAGCTTCACCGAGGCCTCGAAGTAGCCGGCCACCTTACCCAAGATTTCCGCCAGACCACCGCTCGCCTCACCCGCCTCGACCATGGAAACAAAGAGCGTGTTGAATGAGTTGGGAAATTTCCGAACCGCCGAGGAAAATGAATTACCCGACGAGATATCCGCACGCACATCGCGGATGACAATGCGGAAGCATTGGTCTTCCGTCTGATCCTGCAACGCCTCCAAGCACTGCACCAGTGGCAGGCCGGCGACCAAGAGCGAAGCCAGTTGCTGGGTAAAGATCGCCAGCTCACCCATCGGCAGCTTGTATTTCTTCGATTTCTTCTCGAGCGACTTCTGCTTCGCCAGCGCTTGGGCCGTGTTGACGTTTGCACGCCCTTTTTGCGCCGCATCCTGACGCAATCCCGAAGCCTGTCCCGACGACGCGGAGGAGATAATAGCCATGGCCCCACGCAAACAAGCAACTCCCTCGCCCGCAATCCCATTCGCAGGCCCTACCGGTAAAAAAAACGCAAGAATGCCCGGTCCGCCCGCAATACTGCGCTGAACGCAAGCTTGACCACCCATTTCACTCCGCAAAACTAGCCCGACAACCGCGGGCGTAGTTTAATGGTAAAACTCCAGTTTTCCAAACTGGCCTCGGGGGTTCGATTCCCCCCGCCCGCTCCATTACCCGGGCCAGCCAATTTCGGCTGGCGCCCTCAATGGCCAGTGAAGTTCACACCGCCCGTCGCTTCAGGCCGCTTTGCATAAAGTTTTGTCAGTGCAAAGTTCACCGCCGCCAGCATGGCCAAGCCGGCTAAACCATTGCGAAACGAAGAAGCCAAACCAGCGAGACCGGCATGATTTGTGTTGCCCAGCGCCATTTGCAGCAGCGTGGCACTGAGCTTCGCTCCGATGTAGCCGGCCGGCGCAATCACCCACCAGCCGGGAAATTTGCGCACCGCCCACCAAGTAAGCAGGACGAAAACCGTCAGCTCCCAGCTCATCATCGCTAGCCACGCGAGTGCCGGCAGGCCGGTCAGAACCA
>JAGNQV010000259.1 GCA_017988885.1 Opitutaceae bacterium
ATCCATGACGATGCTGAAGGTGGTTAAATCCTGCAGGGGATTGGTGAGTTGCAGGCCTTGGCCGGCGCCAAAAGCATAGCCCCCGGAAGTGCTGCTGCCACCATGGGCAATCAAGGCTGTGTCACCGACCTGATCGTTGAGCGACTGAGTTAGATCGTAAGCGTGAACCAGCATGACTGTCTGGGCGCGGCCAATCCCTCCGGGTAGGAGGCAAAGCAGTGCCAAGCCTGTGCATTTCAAAATGCAGCGATCCATGCTGGATAGGCTAGCGATCTTCCCGTGGAGGGAAAGCAAATTACCGTCAGGCGATCAACCCCGCACCTGGCCATTGCCGGTGACGACAAACTTGTAACTGCAGAGTTCGCGGAGGCCCATCGGACCGCGCGCGTGCAGGCGGTCGGTCGAGATGCCGATTTCGGCACCGAAACCAAACTCGAAACCGTCATTGAAGCGCGTGCTGGCGTTCCACAACACGACGGCGGAATCGACGCCGGCTTGGAAACGGCGCGCGGCCGGTTCATCACGCGTGATGATGGCGTCGCTATGGCCGGAGCTGTCGCGATTGATGGTGGCGACGGCCTCGTCGAGCGAGTCCACGACGCGCACCGCCATGATGAGGTCGAGAAACTCGGTGGTGAAATCGGCGGGTTGCGCTGGCGTGGCGGCGATGCCGGCGCGGGCGAGGATGGCGGCGGCGCGCGCATCGCAGCGCAACTGCACGCCTTGCGCGACCAAGGCACCAGCGACGCGGGGTAGCAGCGTGTCGGCCACGGCGGCGTGCACGAGCAGTTGTTCGGCGGCGTTGCAGACGCCGGTGCGCTGGGTCTTGGCGTTGACCGTGACACTCTCGGCGATGGCGGCATCGGCGTCACGGTCGAGATAAACGAAGCAGACGCCGGTGTAATGCTTGATGACGGGGATGGTGGAATTTTCCGCGACGAAGCGGATGAGTCCCTCGCCACCGCGGGGAATGATGCAATGAATGAGCGTGTCGAGCTTGAGCAGCGTGGTGAGCGCGGCGCGGTCGGTCGTGGGGATGAGCTGCACCGCATCGGCGGGCAGTCCGGCAGCGGCGAGCGCCTGCGTGAGGAGCGCGGCGAAGGCGGTGTTGGTGTGGAAGATTTCCTTGCCACCGCGGAGGATGCAGGCGTTGCCGCTTTTCAGGCAGAGGATCGCGCAGTCGATGGTGACGTTGGGCCGGGCCTCGTAAATGATGCCGATGACGCCGATGGGCACGCGGCGTTTTTCGATGTGCAGGCCGTTGGGGCGCGTCCAGCTTTCCAGTGTCTCGCCGACGGGATCGGGCAGGGTGGTGACTTGGCGGACGGACTCAGCGAGGGCGTGGAGGCGTTTGGGCGTGAGCGTGAGCCGGTCAATCTGCGCGGCGGTCAGGCCGTTGGCCTGGGCGGCGGCGAGGTCCCGGGCATTGGCGGCGAGGAGGGTTTCCGCGGCGGCGGGCAGCAGGTCGGCGAGTTTGATGAGCGCGGCGTTTTTGTCGGCGGTCGGCGTCGTGGCAAGCACCAGCGACGCGGCGCGGGCACGTTGGGCGATGGCAGTGACAAGCTGGGCGAGGTCGGACATGGAAGCGCGGAATGTCGCACAAGCGTCGGCCGGCGCAAAAGGAAAATCCGATGGGAAAACCAAGGCATTAAATGTGGCAATCAGGATAGAGGGAAGAGCCTGAGTGGTTTGCCTCCCATTTTCCTGAGTTTCACATTTCCTACTTATGTCACTTGTTCGAATGCCGTGCTTGGTTTCAGCGCCAGAAGGCAATGGCCATAACGCCGACGGTCATGCCGGTGTGGAAACAAAAACGCTGGATATGGAAATCAGGAGAACCGGAACGACCTCAGTGGTTTGTTTCGTGATTTCCTGAGTTCCACATTTTCAACGCTACCTTATTCGAACAGTTTGCCGCGGTTGAAGCGCCAGATGGCGAGGGTCATCACACCGGCGGTGATGCCGCCGAGGATGCCGAGGATGGGCAGAATCTGCAGGAGGCTGTGGCCCGCCCAAAGCACGGAGCTGAAGCCTTCCATCGCCCAATAAACCAGCGTGAGTTTGCTGACGCTCTGGATGAAGGCGGGCATGATGCTCACGGGAAACCACGCGCCGCCGAGCGCGCTCATCAGCAGGATGAGAAAAGTCGCCAGGCCGCTCGCGGCCTCGGCATTGGGGGAGACGGCGGCGAGCAGCATGCCGAAGGACGTGCAGGCGGCGGCGGCGAAAATACACACGATGATCAACAGCGGCAGGTGCGGCAGCACCTCGATGCCAAAGAGAATATTGCCGGCAAAAAAGAGCACCACGAGTTGGATGAGCCCGATGCAAACGCCATAGAGGAACTTGCCCCATAAAATCTGGGCGCGGGTGACGGGCGCGGCGAGGAGGCGCTGGAAAATGCCGGCGTCGCGTTCGCGGAAGAGACCGGTGGCGGAAGCGCTGAGCGCGAAGAGCAGGAATTGCATGGCCCAACCGCCGACGATGCGCGTGGCACCGGGACTCTTCACTTTGGCGCCGACGACTTGCTCGGTCTCAATTTTTACAATACGGGAAAAGAAATCGGACGATGCCGGGGCGGCGGTATTCGCAGCGGCGGCGGGTTCCTGGGTATCGAGACGGCGGAGGGTGAAGTCGCCGGCTTCGATTTCCTTTTGGATGCTTTCCTTGTCGCCGCCGAAGGAATCGGCGACGGCGCTGGCGATGCGGCCGTTAAATTTCTTCGCCTCGGGCGTGCCGAGGACCTTGCGCGCACTGGCCTGCAGCGACTGGCCGAGCAGCTCGGGCACATTGGAGAAGATGGTTTTCTGGAGGATGCCGTTGACGGTCTGGGTTTCGATGTCATTGCGCGGATTGGAGAGAATTTTCAGGCGCAGGCCGAAATCGTCCTCACGCACGACGTCCGCGGGGATGACGAGGGCGAAACGGAAATCCGGGTCGGTCTCCTGCATCATGGCGCGCACATCGGCCTCGGTGAGCGGCCGCATGGATTTATCGGGGTTCACGTATTGCGTGAGCACGCGGAAACTTTTCTCCGCCTTGAGGGCATCCACGAGTTTGCCGGCGGCGGGATTGCTGCTGGCGTTGATCACGGCGATCGGAATGCCGGACGGACCGGAGTCCTTGCGATTGACGCCGAAGATCTGGCCGAAGAGGTAGATGAGCGCAAAGGGCACGATGAACGTGAGCGAGACCGCGGCCTTGTTGCGGAAGAAATTGGTAAAGTCCTTGCGGAGGAGAACGAGGATGGTGCGCATGGGGAAAAATTGGTTATGGGCTAATGGTTATTGG
>JAGNQV010000260.1 GCA_017988885.1 Opitutaceae bacterium
GAGATGTGTATGAGGGACAGGGCGGGGCGTGGGGTGGGGTGGGTGCGCGGGCACACCGGCCAAGCGCGAGGCCGGGCGGCTACGCGGCGTCAGGGGGCTTGGGCAGGAGTTTCGCCACGACCAGCAGGAGCACGATGACGACGAGCGCCAGCGCGCCCCAGAAAAGCACGCCGCCGTTGATGCGGCTGAAGGGATTGGCCGGGCCGGAGTCTTGGGCGGCCGCGGCGAGCTGTGCGACGCTGCGGCCGGAGGTGAGCAGTCTTTCCGCCACCAGGCTGAGATCGTAGCGCGGGGCGGTGGCGGATTTGTTCCCGTAGGCGAGGGTGAAGCCATCGGTTTCCGCGACCTTGAAGATGAGCCGCACCACCGGATACACGGCCTGCACGTCGCCGAGCGCGAGGGCGGGGTTGTCGCCATTGTCGGTTTCAATCCAAAGGGTGTCGGTCGTCGGGCGGCTGGTGAGATTAAAGATGCGGCGCTCAGACGCGCCCGGTTCGGGCGTGCGGCTCCAATCACCGGAGGCGAGGGTGGTTTCGTATTTCCGGCCGTCGCTGGCGACGACGTCTTCGTAGATGCGGAACTGGCGCTGAAAAAGCGGCGTGCTGGTTGTGAGCACCAGCCGGCGCAGCGGCAGCCCGGCTTGTGGGAGCGTGAGTTGCCACACGCTGACGGCGGGGTGTTTGGGGTCGGGCGCGACGACGGGCGTCAGGGTTAGCGCACGGGCGAGCGGAGACTTTTCCAACACATAGGGAATCTGGTTGCCGGCCCGCAACAGGCGCAGATCGGCGAAACCGGATTGGGTGCGAGCGAGGGCGGCGGGATCGAGTTCCAGTTCCTGCACACCGGACTGCGTGATGATGACGTCCCGGCGCACGGGCCAGTCGTGTGCGTCGAACGGTGCACCGAGCAAGGGCACGTCGGGGAGCGGGGCTGTGGCGAGCGAGGTGCGGGGTTGATAGCCGGGCATGGGCTGCAATGCCCCGGGTGTCACGTCGGTGGTGGCGGCGGTGCGCAATTCGCCGGCAAACGCGGCCAGATCATAATGCGGCGCGGTAGCCTGCGGATTGCCGGCGAGCAGCGTGTAGGTGCCGGCGGCCGGGGCGAGGAAGAGCAGGCTGACGGGCTGGCGATCCACTTGCACGGAATCGATCGTCAGCGGGGGCGAGTCGCCGTTGTGGATGTGCACGAGCAGTTCGCGGGTCGCCGGCGTAACGGCGAGCGAAAAGCTGAGCTGGTCGCGGGCGGGTGCGCCGTTGAGCGCGACGCGGTAAATCGTGCCGGCCCCGACCTGGCGCTCGCCGGGGACGGTGTCGCGCATTTCGCGGACGGTGACCGTAACGCGGCGCATGAAGAGCGGTTCCTTGGTCGTGAAAGCGAGGGCGGCGAGCGGCATGTGGCGGCCGTCGAGCGTGAGGGTCAGGACGGTTTCGCCGGCAAACTCGTCGCGGCGGCTAATTTGGGCGCTGACAGGGACCGTGGCTGTGGCGGCGGTGGCGGCGAGATTGAGCCGGGCACCGGTGAAGGGGAGTGCGGGTCCGCGCGGATCCAACACGGTGAGGCGCACGTAGGCGGCGCGGTGGCGCGCCAGGTCGAGCGCCAGTTTTTCCACGCCCCATTGCCGGAAGAGCGGGGCGCCTTCGTCGAGCATGGTCCATTGGGCGGCGTCGTCGGAAATTTCGATGCGGGCCGCTTTCAGGAAAAACGGATGCGGTGTTTCCAGCATGACCGAGAGGAGGGGCGCGGTCGTGCCGGTCGCGAGGGTGATCACGGTGGCGCCGGTTTCCAAGCGCACGGCGAATGATTCAGGCCGCCCGGTTTGCGCCGCGGGCACGGGCGGGCGGTCAAGGAGGAAGGCGAGTTCGGTCCCGTTGGCGTCCACGATGCGGAGATCCTCCTGCTGCGGGCCGGCGGCATCGAAAGTGGCGGCGGTCGGCACAACGCGCACGAGGCCGGGCGCGGCGACGTCGAGATTTTGCCGATGCTGCCATTCTGTGGGCGTGAGGGCGGCGGTGCGCGTGACGCACAGCAGGGCGAGCAGAGTGCCCGACCAGTTACTGGGGCGGCGGAGTTTTATCATGGCCCGGGAGGAAGCGTTGGTAGGCGAACGAGGCGAGGATGGCGATGACCGCCACGCCAAACAGCGCGCCGATGCGGTAAAGCTGGGCGAGCCGCGCGAGGTCGTGGAAGAAAAGCTTGAGCAGGGCGATGCTGAGCAGGGCGAGGGCGGCGTAGCGCGCGGCGCGGGTTTGTTTCCAGATGCCGCCCGCCAGCAGGCCGAGCGCAAAGAGCGCCCACGCGATGGTGTAGGTCATGTCGCGGGCAAAGTTGCCGGAGAACTTGAACGTGAGCACGCGCTGGCCGGCGGCGGTGAAGTAGTCGGCGATTTCGAGGTTGAGCAGCAGAAACGCGAGGATGAGGGCGAGCGTGGCGAACAGCGGCGGCGCATTGACACCGAGCACGCGGGCCCGCGGCGGGGCCAGCAGCCGGGCACTCCAAGCCAGCGCGAGCACGGTCAGGCCGTAGGCGTAGAGATACCAGTTGAGCAACGGCGTTTCACTGCGGGCGTGATACGAAAACACGGCGGGGTTGAGCGCGAGCCGCACGAAGGCGGTGCACAGCAGCACGGTGCCGACCACGCGCAGGCCGGGATGCGGCACGCGGTGGAAGAGCCAGAGCAAGGCCGCGCCCTCAAGCGCCCACGCCACGGTGAGCCATTGCCGGTCAAACTGGAACGGAAAGATGAGCGTGATGAAGCCCAGCGCCGCCGCCCCGAACCAAGCGAGCTGGTTGAGCCGTGCGGGGTGGCCGGCGGGGGAAATTTTCAGGATGGCTGCCAAACTGACGAGTGGCCCGACGGCAAAAAGCGCGGGCACGAGACCGGGGAAGTCGTTGGGCCAGCCGGCTTGGATGGCTTGGTGGATTACCCAGAAGTGGGCCGGTCCGCTCAGCGCGGCGACAGCCCAAGGTCCGGTGAGTTGGGCAAACTGCCGCCGGAACAAAAAGGGATAGACCGCGAAGAGGGCGTAGAAAACGAGATACCAGCCCAGCGGGCCTGCGGCGTTGGCGGGGTCGAAATGCCGTGCGTGCCAGGCGAATTCAAGTGCCGCCATGCCCGCCAGCGCGCAGGCCGGCAGCCAGGCGATGAGCAACTGCCGCGCGAGCCCGAGCGTCAGCACGACGAGCAGCAGGCCGAGGCCGAATACCATGGTGGGATCAGGCACGGTGAGCCGGGCGCAGGCCATGATGAGCAGGAGAAATGGCAGCAGTGAGGCGAAGGCGGGGAGCT
>JAGNQV010000080.1 GCA_017988885.1 Opitutaceae bacterium
CCAGTTGATGCCATCCGACGATCGAATAATCGCTCCATCGGTGCCCACCGCGGTGAAAGTTCCCTGATAAAACACCACGCCGCGGAAGGTGTCGTTGGACCCGACATTGCGCTGGGTCCAGGTATTGCCATCAGGTGACGTGAGGACGTGACTGACCCGGTTGCTGGAATTATTGGTTCCACCCACAACCACATACACGCCATTGCCGTAAGCCGCGCCGTAGAGCTGCCCTCCGCTAAAGCCTGTGGTCTGCGCCGACCACGAATCGGCTGCACCGGTCGCCGAGGTCCGCACCATATCATTGGACCCGGTGATTATGAAAAGGCCGTTCAGATAGCTGATGTTGCGGATAGCGTTTGTAAACGGGGTCGTCTGCGTCTGGGTCGCCCACGAAACACCATCGGATGAAGTCCGGATTGTGCCATTGCCGCCCACGGCATAGTAGGTGGAGCCCTGCTTGATGATATCCAGAATGTCATAGTGTCCCGAGCTTACACTGGTGAAGTTCAGACCATCCGAAGAACTTAGGATCACACCTCCGGTCGATGTGCCGCTACCACCGCCGACGTAAAGCTTGCCGTCAATTACCCTCAGCGCAGGCAGACCTTGATTGGCGATGCCGCCCGCGGTCGCTAAAGCAATCGTGCGGGAAAAGGTGATATTGTCGGTCGATTTCAAGATCACGCCGCCACCAGTGAGCACGTAGGTCGTGCTGCCATCCTGACCCACTCCGACCATGGTCAGGAATGATTCCCCGGAAGATAAAGTGACCTTGGTCCAATTCACCCCATCGGCTGAGGTTGCGATTGTGCCGCCGGTTCCCGCCGCCACATAGGAACCATTAATATACCGCACACCGTTGAACCCAATGTTGCCCGTGGGTGACGCCAGCAGGTCGCCGGTGGTCCAATTGATGCCACCATCGGTCGAAACGGCGCGCTTGTTACTGCTGCCGAGAGAAAAAGTGTTGCCACCGACAGCCACCAAGGTGCTCCCATTCTGGGTCACACCCCAAAGTGGGGCGCCCCCTACATCGGCATAAAGTCGCTGCGTCCATACTTGTCCGTCTGGCGAGGTGCTGACTGTGGCGAAATTGTTGTTTTCATCGATGCCGACCGCGACAAAGAGGGTGCCATTGAAGAGCATGTCCAGCATGGAGATGCCATTGGGGTAAAACACATCCCAATCGTTGCCGTCCGACGAAGTTGCGATCACACCGTAATCACCCACGGCCACATAGGTGCCATTGCCGTAGGCTACCGCATGAAAACCCGCCCCGGCGTCCTTGAGTTTGCGCGTCCACGTAACCGCATCGTCGGTCGAAACATAAATGCAGCCGTCATACGCTGCAGCTACGATGGTCCCGCTATTCTCCACCAAGCCTTCCAGATTGCCAGCCCCCGGTATGCGATGCGCCGTCCAATTGCTGCCGTCGGACGAAGTGAGGTAGCCACCACCTGCGCCCGTGACCAGATGTGTGCCACTGGACAGGTGAAGATAGCGCTTCATCGTGCTGCCCTGCGGCGTGGGACTCACCCACTCCCATCCCATCTCAGCGAGCGTGTCTTGCTTGTCTGAAATGATCGCCGCCAAGCCTTCCTTGGTCAGACCGGACACCACTCCGCCCAGTGAAGCATCGGGGATCGTCGTGACCTCAAAGCCGCTGGCGCTAAACGTCGGCATCATGCCTTTGAGCGACCACGTGCTCCCAAACAGCGGCCCGGTATAAAGAAATTTTTCACCGATCTGCACCGGCTCGGTGAGCGACAGCTCGATCTTGTCGAGCGCTTGCCGGAATTCGCTCTCGGCCACCAGCGCATCCGAATCGAGCATGAACAGCCGGCTCAAACCGGCGGGCCGCGCCCGAATCACCACGGAGGCCTGTCGATAAAGTGCAATCATGTCTTGCAGCGCGGCCTTCGCCGCCGTGCGCTCGCTACCCAAACCCACCTTCAAGAAATTGGGATTGTCGGCGAGCACCCGCTGCAGCGTGACCATGTCGCCACGCATCAAGTCCATGAAGGTGTCGAGATTCAGATCCAGATCCTGTCCCGAACCCAGATGGGCCAGAAACTCGGCCGCGCGCAGACAGGCCTGCGCCATGAGCACATCGCCGTAATCCATGTTGAGCGACACGGGCATCTTCGTCTCGGCGGCCGTGAGTGTGATCAGGAAATTCGGGTTCGTCACCAACGCGAGATTGGCCCGCGCCGCGGCGCTTTCCTGCACGAGCGTGCTCAACCAAAACGCAGAAACATCCGAGAGCTTGTAATTCGTCGGGAGATTGAGCTCACCGTCAACGTCCTTGGGTAATTTGGCACTCCAATTGTAGACGTCACGCCCGGTGGGATCGACCCCGAGATTAGTCAGGAAAGTCTGCGATTCAGTTTTGGCGGTGACATCAAAAAGCTGCGTAATGCCCAGCAACGCCGCCGCGGTCTGGTTCGTGGGCGCGGCCGTCAGTGCCGCCTGAAAGTGGGTATGGGCCAAGGGCAGATTGTGCGCCACCATCGCCGCGCGGCCGGCGGCGATCTCATCGCTGGCAGTGTCGGCGAAAGCCACATTGGCAAACAGCAGGGCGAGGACGGGGAGAATGCGTTTCATGGGTCGGATTGGACGGGAGAATTATTGGCGGAAAGGAGCGCGCGGGATTGCGGACGGAAAGTTTGCGAGGACTGGCGAAAACGACCGGCCTGCGGACCGCTCAATACGAGCCGGAAAACACCCGTCCTTTGGACCAAGGGTGTCGCTGCATCGCTCTCGCCCGTAAACGCGGCCTCACTGAGTTCCAGCACCCCGCCGGGCAGGAGCCGCCCGACGCCAGCCGAGAGATTCCGGTCAGGTGTTCCGGCCAGATGCAACCGCACCTCGCGCAAGATCAGTTCGTCGCGGCCGCCCAGGACTTCGAGTGCCCGCAGAATTTGTGAGCCTTGCGCCGGCCAAGTCGTGTTCGCGCCCATATCCAGATCTACTTCCGACAACACCACCAGCGGCCGCCAGGCTACGCGCATGAACCCTTGTTTGCGGTATTCCATGCCGATGGCGCCAATCCGCAACTCACCGAAAAGTGTGCCAGTTTGTTCATCGAAGAAACGGTAAACCGCGCCCTTCATTTCCGGCGCGCCCTCCACTTTCGTCACCGGCTTGGCCAAATCTTCTGCCCCCGCCCTACAAATCACGCCGCCCAGAAATACGCAGCCCAGCACTAGCATCCATGATAGATGTGATCGGCTCATGTGCTCAAGGTGCGTCAAGCCGCGCACGGCTGCTAATGTTTAAAATGTGCGCCAAAATCTGGCCGCCATTCTTAATGGCAAAAAAGCTCCCCTGTCCTTGCGCTTGTGCAATCAATCTAGCGGTGCACACCTGCCCTGTCATTCGGCGCATCATATGTTTTGTTGGGGGGTGCGCACATATGGGCTGGGACTCCCATAACGGCGTGCAGAAAGCAAAATATGCGCAGCCTAAAACGTCAAGAGCGGCAATTTCATGCTGTTTTTACAGGCTATCAGGCAGAAATCCCAAGGATTACTAAGCGATTCCCCCTATGACCGCGGCTGCCGACCCATTAAGGCTGGTTTTCGGCCCGAGCTTTCGCATCGGCTTCGATCTTCTTACTCAAACTATCCAGCGTTGCTTTGGTCTCGGCTTTCACCCCGGGAAGTTCCGCGGCTGAATCGACCTTTGCGTTCGCAAAGAGATAGAACTTCATCTTCGGCTCGGTGCCACTCCCACGGGCCGCAAAGGTGTAGCCGTTGCTCAACGTCACGAAATACAGGTCCTGTTTCGGGATCAGTTCATTGTCCGCATCGCGGATATCCTGCCGACCGAAGTCCTCGAATTTCGTCACGGTGACGTCGCCGAAGGCCTGCGGCGGATTCGTGCGGTAAGACTCAATGATGCGCTTGATCTTCGCATTCCCGCTGGCGCCTTCATAATAAAGATTGATGACGCCTTCGAGGTAGAACCCGTATTTCAGATACAGCTCATCAAGATATTCGGGCACGGTCAGTCCGCGGACTTTCACACTGGCGCAGAGCTCGGCAAACATGACGCAGGCGGAGTTGCCATCCTTGTCGCGCAGGAAGTCATTCGGCAGATAACCATAACTTTCCTCGGTGCCGAAAACATAGAACGTGCTGTGCTCCTGCAGCAGTTTCGCGCGCTCCTGCAACGTCGTCGCGTCGTAATCAAAATTGGCGCCCATCTTGGCGCGCAACTGCTCTTCGTAAGCCCGCTGCTTGGCGGCGATCCATTTGAAACCGGTCAGCGTATTGATGACCTTGACCCCGTGCCCCCGCCCAATGGCGTCCTGCAGTTGGGTGGTTACGAAGGTCTTGATGAGGCAAACCCGTTCCGAGCCCGCCGCGGGAATCACGCCCTGCTCCTTGTATTTTTCCAGGCGATAGGCAGCCAGCAGCGCGCCAATCTGGTTGCCAGTGAGTAATTCCATCTTCCCGGCGCGAGTGCGCACCGCGACCCCCATGCGATCGGCATCGGGATCGGTCGCCAGCACCACGTCACACTCCCGCTCCTCGGCCAACGCCACCGCCAAGGCCAGCGCCGCGGCGTTTTCGGGATTGGGCGATTTCACCGTCGGAAAACGTGGATCAAACTGCAGTTGCTCCAGCACCGGATAAACCGCCGCACCCGCATGAATCAGGAGTGGAATCGAATGAATGCCGCCGGTGCCGTGAATATTGGTGAAAGCCACCTTGAGTTTGGCCTGCGCAAAAGCCGCGCCATCAATGACGGCCGACGCCGCCACGGCGAGATAAGCGTCATCCGCGTCTTTTTTCAACGTGACGACCCGCGTCAAATCTTTCGAGAGAAACGGCGCCAATTCGGCCAGCGGCACGGCGTTGACCTCGGCCACAATTCCCAAGTCATGCGGCGGCACGACTTGGGCGCCATCATCGAAATACGCCTTAAATCCGTTGTCATGGGGCGGATTGTGACTGGCCGTGATGACCACACCAGCGTGGGCCTTCAGCCAGCGCACGGCAAAGCTCAACTGAGGCGTCGGTCGCGGGCCGTCGAAGATAAACGCCTCGCCGCCGAGCCGGCTCCAAGTCGAGGCCGCCAACTCGCAAAAATGCCGCGAAAAATACCGCACATCGTGCGCGATGACGAATTTCGGCGCACCTTGGCCGCCTTGGCTCACGCGGTATTTTTGGGTGTAACGATAGAGGCCGACCACCGCACGGATGAGCGTGAAGTCGTTCAGCAGATTGCTCCCGATCGCCGCATGCTCGGGCGCGCTCAACGGTCCCGGCGTGCCGGTCTCGGCCGCGGCCGGCACCACGCCGATGGTGCGTCCGCGCATACCGCCAGTGCCGAATTCGAGGAAACGATAAAAACGGTCATTGAGCTCACCCCAGGCCTTTTGCTCCACCAGTTCAGCCATGCTCGCATCGGCCCAAGCCGGCAGCTTCGCACCCAAGAATGCCTGCATGTTTTCCAACGTGGCGGGCAAGATCAGTCCATCCTTTGCCGCCTGCTTGATCGCGTCTGAGGTGCTCATGAATAGTTCAGGCGAGATAAAGACCCTCGGTCACCGCCGGCTTCAAATGTATTTTTTGCCAAGATTCGGCAAACGAATCCTCGTCGTAGCCAAAGAGCGGCGAGACCTCCAACGTCACGTCCGGCAGTCCGGTTGCATCCACCGTTATTTTGGCCCCGGCAGTCTTGAGCCAGCGGCCAAATTGACGGAGCTGGTCATCCCGGCAGGTCTGAGGGGAATCGAGCCCCTCTGCATTCTTGACCGGCGAAAAATCATCCGCCCGGCGTGTTTCGATCACGACGGGATTTTTGGCAAAGGGCAGCGCATCGAAGACGAACAGCTCAAATTTCACGCCATTGGCCTGGGCGGGTTTCACCGGCGTGCCCGCGTCATCGATGGTCGGAATTTTTTTGTCGGCGCGGTGAAAAGGCATAACCGCCCCCTCGCCGCCGGTTGCCAGGCGCCGGATGAATTCGCGGTCGAGCAGATGAATCGCGATACTCCCCGCGATGTAGCGCAGGCGGCCATCGGCGGTCTTTTCGCGCTGCAGCTCCAGGGGCAGATCGGAATATTCCACCACTACGAGCTGGCCGCGTTGCATGCAAAAATGACCGACCTTTTCCTCCGCGTAGGCCTTCGGCACCATCTTGCTGCTCATTTCCGAACCACGCAGGAGATGCCAGCCGATGAAGGCGGGGTCGACGCCCCGCACGAGCGGATTGTCCACTTGGAAATAACTCAGCGTGTCGATGCCTTCACGCTGCATGACATCGAGGGCACCACTGCGGGCCACGGCGCGCAGCGAGCCGCCATGACCATCCGGACTGAGCGCGAGCGAACTTTTGGTCTCCAAAAGTATCTTCCCCGAAAAATCGACCGCCGGCATGCGCCCCTGCCGGAAAAAATGCACGCGCTCCTTTGCCAAACCAAAGTAACCCTGCGCGGCAAAAAATCCCTCGGTCGCCGCATGGTTCTGATGACTCGTCATGATGAACCAGTGCAGCGGCCGGCCATACCGCCGGCCGGCCGCGAGGATTTTTTCGGCAAATACCTGAAAAAGCGTTTTCTGCTTCAACGGCGTGACGGGAAAGGTCCCCTTCGGGCCATCATAACCGAGTCTGGTCCCCTGCCCGCCCGCCACGGTGAACGCCGCCACGCGCCCTGCGCGCAACGCGGCCTCTCCCGTCTGCTTTGCCGCTGCCCAATCCGCGGTGGCACCGCCATTTTCAGGCAGGTGCTCGTAACTCGCCGGCACAAGTCCGGACAGATCCGGCCCGACGGCACCTTGCTTGAGCAAGGTCCGGGTCAAGCGTTCGACTTCGGCCAAATCAATTTCCCCGGCGTCGGTGAGCAGCTGTTGCTGCTCAAGCGGGGTGAGTGCATCAAAAAACGCAAAAACGTGGCCCTGGCCGGCGGCGATGAATTGGGTGATCAGCGGTGGGGTGCCCATGTTCGTTCCGGTGCTTCAGTCCTCAAAGCGGAAAATAAATTCATCGGGCTTGGCGTAACCCAGCCGGCGGCGAATTACCTTCTCCACATACTCCGGATCGTTCCGCAGCCGGTCCAAAATCCGTTGCTGCTCTTTCAACCGCAGTTCGGTCTCGGCCAGCTTTTGCCGGCTGGCCGCCTCCGCCTGCTTCAAGCGGTTGTATTCATTGCGGGCCTGCCACAGAAAAAAACCCGACGCGCCGCTCGCGGCCAGGAAAACGGCAACATAAAAGCTGATGATAAAGCGGCGCAAGTTCACGGGATTGGTCCTGATGATAAACGGCGCGAACTTTTCGCGGGCAATGCAATTTACCATCCCGTGCCCGGTCGCCTGGCGGCGCGGACTTTGTAAGTGAAGTTTGAAAAAATCTCCCCCGCACGGCGGCCAATGGTTTTGGCGTGCGTTTTGTGCGGGACGAGGCAACTTCGCCTTTCCCATGTATCAGAGCTTTTACGGGTTTAAGGAGATGCCCTTCAACATCACCCCCGATCCGAAATTCCTCTATTTAAGTCCCACCCACCAGGAAGCCCTCCAGCATCTCAAATACGGCGTGCAGGAAAAAAAAGGCTTTATCGTGCTCGTGGGCGAAGTCGGCTGCGGCAAGACCACCATTTGCCGCCGTTTCCTCAATGAGCTCGATTCGAAGCATTTTGACACCGCCCTGATCCTTAACCCGCGCGTCACCGAGACCCAGATGCTCAAGGCGATCCTCACCGAGCTCGGCGAAACCAAGATCGCCCGCAGTCAGGTGGACCTCGTTTCCCAGATGAACCGCGTGCTCCTGGAGCGGATCGAACGCGGTCGCGACATCGTCCTCATCATTGACGAGGCCCAGAATCTCTCCTTCGCCGTCCTCGAGCAGATCCGCCTCCTTTCCAATCTCGAAACCGACAAACAAAAACTGCTGCAAATTGTCCTGATGGGACAACCGGAACTGAAGGATGTGCTCGCGCGGGATGAGCTGCGCCAGCTCCGCCAGCGTATTCTCGTGCACTACGAATTGAATCCGCTTTCCCTCACCGACATGCAGCATTACATCCAGCACCGGCTGACCTTGGCCGGCAGTGTGGGTCGCCCGACTTTTACGAGCTGGGCGCTGAAAGCCATTCACCGGGGGAGCAAGGGCATCCCGCGCATCGTCAATAATCTTTGCGACAAATCCATGCTCTCCGCCTTTATCCGTGAAGCGGATGAAGTAAATTACTGGGACGTGCGCCGGGCGGTGCGCGACATGGCCAACCTTACCGACTGACCGCCATGAGCCTCATCAACGACGCCTTGAAGCGGGCCCAGCGCCAACGCACTGCCGATGCCGCCGGTGTGACTCCGCCGATGCCGGGCGGTGGCTCGGGCGTCCGGATTGGCAAGCGCGGCAAACCCATTGCCTCGCAATCCCTCCTCCTAATCATCGTGGGCGCGACCGTGCTCATCGTGCTTTCGGTGGTCGCCACGGTCTACCTCGTGCGGGATAACGCCAAGCCGGCGGCACCCGCGGCGCCGGCCACGGTGGCCACCGTTACCGTCCCGGTCAGCACGAGCCTCGGCATAAAAAAATCAACCGCCACCGATTCCGCGCCCAGCATCGTCCTGTTCGTGCCCAGTCCACTCAGAGAAGACCCCGCCGTGGCCACCCCTTCGACTGTCGTGCCCAAGGCCGATCCCGCTCCGGTGCCTCCGGCGAATATCTTGACCGTGGTGCCGGCGCCCATCCTCGCCAAACCCGTGACGACCACCCCCGTCAAGCCAGTGCCCAAAACCCCCGTGGCTCCCGACGAACGGGTGTATGTCTTCCTCGATAATCTGCATGTCACCGGCATCCGCACTTCCGGCGACGGCAGCAAAGTGCTCATGAATGACCGTGTTTATCGCGTGAACGACATCGTGGATCGCGGGCTGGGCCTGCGGCTGACGCAGGTGGCATCCGACGCCCTGACCTTTACGGATGAACGCGGCGCCGTCTACACCAAGAACCTTTGACGCACTGGCGCGCTGCGAATTTTTCTAGCCTGTGCTGACCCGGCCGCAACAGACCCGCACCCGATTTTTGCAACTGGCCGACGGTCTGCTCTGCGCCTTCGCCGTCGCGCTGGCCTATGCGCTCCGCGCCGAATTCCCTCTGCTCAATCTCCGCGAGCTTGAGGCCTTCACCGATTACCTCTGGTTGCTGCTGCTATGCGGGCTCGCCGGCCCGATCATTCTAACCCAGCAGGGATTCTACGAACCGGCGCGCACGTCGCGCGGCGCCACCATTTTCATCATCATGCAAAGCTGCGCCTACGCCGTGCTGGCGATGGTGCTTTTTCTTTTCATCGTGCGCGTGCAGTTCGCCCGCTCCGTCATCATTCTCGGTGAAGTCTTTGCCGCCCTGCTCCTCTACGCCCGCCACGAACTCACGCGCGGGTTGGCGAAGAATTCCGTGCTCGAGTCTGAGCTGCGCCGCCGGGTCCTTTGGGCCGGCACTCCCTCCTCCATCGCGGGACTGAAACAAATCCTCACGCCCACCGAGCGCGAATTTATCGCCACCGTGGCGGAGATTGACCCGCGCGGCAGTGCCGCCAGCCAAGTGCCGCAATTGCTGCATGACCACTCCATCAACGTCGTCATGCTCAGCCTCAGCGGGCTGGATGAAGCCAGCGTGGCGACCGTGCTCAACGCCTGCGATGAGGAAGGCGTTGAGGTTGTGATCCATCCCGGCTTAGCCCTCGCCGCGCCCTACCGCCTGACCGTGGACCAGCTTGGCGGGGAAACCGTCCTCTATTATCGCGCCCAATCCGCCCGCCCCGCCGACCTCGCGCTGAAACAGCTCATCGATTACGTCGGCGGCGCGTTGCTGTTGGGCGTGCTGTCGCCGCTTTTTCTTCTGGTGGCGCTCGCCGTCCGGCTCACTTCCCGCGGTCCGGTGATTTTCCGCCAGCAACGCGCCGGACTCAATGGCCGGCCCTTCGTGATGTATAAATTTCGCTCCATGCGCGCTGATGCGGAAGCGCTCAAAGCCACCCTCGCCGCCCAGAATGAAATGAAAGGGCCGGTGTTTAAAATCACCGCCGACCCACGGCTGACCTTGGTCGGCCAAATCCTGCGCCGGCACAGCCTCGATGAGTTGCCGCAACTTTGGAATGTGCTGCGCGGCGAAATGAGCCTGGTCGGCCCGCGGCCGCTGCCCAGCGAGGAAGTCCAACGCTTTGACAATCCCATGCATCGCCGCCGGCTAAGCGTGAAACCCGGCCTGACCTGCCTGTGGCAGATTCGCGGGCGCAATGACATCAGCAGCTTTGAGGACTGGGTGCAGCTCGACCTGGAATACATCGACCAATGGTCGCTGTGGCTCGATCTCAAGATTCTTTTCGCCACCATTCCCGTGACCCTCTTCGGGCGCGGTGGCCGCTGACCCAGCCGCTACCGGTTCGACAAGACGTAGGGCTCGATCGGACGAAAGCCGGCCACGGTGCACAGCCGGTCGCGCTCCCTCACCGTTTCACAAAGGTAAAGCGCATAGCCG
This sequence comes from Opitutaceae bacterium, assembly GCA_017988885.1. Classification (GTDB taxonomy): domain Bacteria; phylum Verrucomicrobiota; class Verrucomicrobiia; order Opitutales; family Opitutaceae; genus UBA2377. Next base: position 10,492 of record JAGNQV010000080.1, read on the forward strand.
CCGAAGCCGCCGCCACTGTATTTCCAAGCCAGCGGCTTGACCGGCAGTTCACCGGTGGAAAGCGGCGCCATGCCTTCATCCAATTGCACGGCATAGGACTGGCGCACGGCTGCAGCCAGACCCGCCAAACTCGACGCCCAGGCGGCATCGCGCGCGGCTTTTCCGGCCCGCGCAATGGCATCAAAATCACGGTTGTTTTTGGCCACGCCCGGCGTGTCATGCGAACTGCCAGTCCAGTAAAGCGCCATCCGGCCGCGCAGGAATTCTGCGTTGCCTTTGAATTCCAGCTCCGGCCGCGCGCCACTGCGCCACACGCAGAGCCCGGTTTCCGCAATCACCGCGGGATCCTGCCAGCCCACGCCGAGATCGAGTTCGGCATTCACGCCGTCCTTGCCCATCAGCAAGGCCCAGGCGCCACTGCCACCGAGACCGGCGTTGCGCTCATACGGCCAATCACGCAGGGAGACCGTCGGTGAAATCGCGCAGTTCACCACATAGGCCCCGGCCCGGGCAAATTGCGGCACATCCAGCCAGCCGCCGCCAAAGTCCACCCGCAACGGCGCCTCTTGGGGCGCCCGGATGTAACGCACAATCTCCGTGGTCGAAATGGGCGCAAACTCCGGCGGCGTCTTGGGCAGCACCACGTAGCGCGCCCCCACCTCGGCGCACAACGCCCGTTTCAAGGGCGCATACTTGTCATCCTCGGTCACGGCCAGAATCTGCGGCCGGATCCGGAGAAATTCGGTTCGAAAATCAATGCCTTCCTCCAGCCCTTCGCCCACCACCACTTCGTCCACGGTGCGCAGGGCCGCAAGCAACGCCCGCTTGTGCTCATCAGGCAGCGAGCTCTTGCGATGCTTGTGCAGCCACAGCACCTCGGCCGAGGCGAATGACACCGTCAAGTGCTCGCCCAGCGCCCGCGCTTCCCGAAAAAATTGCACGTGACCGGCATGGACGATATCGTAGCAACCTGACACGAAGACTTTGATCATGGTTTAAGCGATAAGCCACCCACCCTGCGCGGAAAGCTTAAAAGCGCCCGCCTCACTTCCGCTCCTTGAACCAGCGCTGCACTTCCGCCAACGACCGGGTGTTGAGCACACTGGCCTTCGTGAGCCAGCCCTTGCGGGCGCTGTTGATGCCCGCAGCCACATGGCGCAAGCCCTCCGTCTCATGCGCGTCGGGGTTGATGGCGCACAACAAGCCGCGCTCGGCCGCCTTGCGCCAAAGCCGCCAGTCCATGTCGAGCCGCCAGGGACTCGCGTTCAGTTCGATAATCACGCGGTTGGCGATGGCGGCGGCGATGACCTTGCCCGCATCCACTCGGTAAGCTTCGCGCCGCAACAACAACCGCCCCGTCAAATGGCCAAGCATCGTCGTCGCGGGATGCTCAATGGCCCGGATGATACGCGCCGTCATCGTGGCTTCATCCTGCGTCATGGCGTTGTGCACCGAAGCCACCACATAATCGAGCTCGCCCAGCAGCGCGTCGTCATAATCGAGCCGCCCATCAGCCAGAATATCGCATTCCACGCCGGCGAAGACCTGCGTTTTATAGTGCTGCGCCGCATTCAACGCCCGAATCTCGGCGATCTGCTGGCGCAACCGCTCCTCGCTGAGTCCATTCGCTTGATAACTCGACTTGGAATG
>JAGNQV010000261.1 GCA_017988885.1 Opitutaceae bacterium
TTGGCGCCGAGGGCCACGATGATTTCGTTTTGACCGGCGGCGTTGACGAGGATGGCCGCGGTGCCGGTGGCATGACCGGGCTTGGGGATGAAACGCGCGGCAATACCCTCGGCGGCGTAGAATTTTTCCGCGTCACGGGCAAAGGCGTCTGGCCCCACGGCGCCGATGAACAACGTGGGCACGCCGGTGCGGCCGGCGGCGACGGCTTGGTTCGAGCCCTTGCCCCCGGGACCGGTCACGAATTGGCCGACCGTGGTTTCACCGGGCGCGGGGAATTGATCGCAGAGGAAAGTGAGGTCCTGCACAAAACTGCCGATGACGACGACGAGGGGCGTTTTTTTCATGTAAAGGTTGGGGCGTTGATGGGTGAGTTTCGGCAGCAGGGCAATAGTCCGTCGCGGCCTGCGGGCACCGTTCCTACGCTGTGCCGACCGTTGGTCCAAATCCTCCAGACATCCCCGGGGGCGGGCTTAACTTCCGCTCGCACCGCATTTCTTGCGCGTCCATGCTCATGCTCCGTTCAATGGCCAATTCCTCTACGGCGATCCAACGTCACCACAAACTCTACGTGCTGGCCCAGTGCGGGGGGTGGGGTGGCTTCACGCTCGCATATCTGGGGCTCGCCCAGCTCAACCGCGGCATGACGCTCGGGCAGGGCTGCGTGTTTTTGGCCTCCAATTTCATCGGTCTACTGCTGGCTCATCTTTATCGCACCTGGATCAACCACCGGGGCTGGAAACAGCTCAGCTGGCCGGCGCTCCTGCCACGCGTCATTGCCGGCACCCTCGCGCTCGCCGTCATCTGGACCATCGTGACGTGGCCGCTCTACGGCTTGGTCGATGACATGGAGACGAAGCGCGTTTCACATGCCGCGCTCTTTGTTTTTTCGGTGTTCAACGGCACCTGGCTCTACTCGCTTTGGTCCCTGCTCTACTTTGGCTACCACATCGCCGACCGCTACCGCCGCTCCGAGGTCGAGCGCGCGCAACTGACCGCGACAGTGAAAGAGGCCGAGTTGCGGGCGCTGAAATCCCAGGTCAACCCGCACTTCATCTTCAACGCGCTCAATTCGCTGCGCGCGCTCATCGACGAGGATCCGGCCCGGGCGCGCCTCGCGGTGACACAGCTGGCCAGTCTGCTGCGCTATTCGCTGCAAAGCGGCCAGCTGGAGACGGTGCCGTTTGAGGACGAACTGAACGTGGTGAACGATTACCTCGCGCTGGAACAGGTGCGCCACGAGGAGCGGCTGCGGCTGCGGCTGGATGTGGCGCCGGACACCCTGCAGCTCGCCGTGCCGCCGATGTTGCTGCAAACGCTCGTCGAGAACGCGGTCAAATACGGCATTTCCACGCGGCCCGAAGGCGGCGAGATCGCCATCATCGCGCGCTGCGCCGACGGCTGCCTGAATCTGCAGGTCACCAATCCGGGTGAACTGCCGGCGATTGCGGCGCGGGCCCCGGCCCGCGCCGCGAATGGTTCCACCGGCGTCGGTCTCCGCAATGCCGCCGAGCGGTTGCGGCTGCTTTTTGGCGAAGGCGCCGTCTTGGCGTTGCGCGCCGGTGCCCCAGGGTTGGTTGTGGCCGAGGCCCGCATTCCGTTGCATAACATGAAAACGACGGCTCCAGTCCTCGCGTCATGAAAGCCCTGCTCATCGACGATGAACGTCTGGCCCGCAACGAGCTCCGCCGGCTCCTCGCCGCCCACCCGGAAATCGAGATCGTGGGCGAGGCCGCCAACGCGAAGCAGGCGCGCGAGCAAATCGCCGCACTCACGCCGGAGCTGTTGTTTCTCGATGTGCAGATGCCGGGTGAGACCGGCATGGCGCTGCTGGAGTCGCTCGAACCCCCGGCGCCACAGGTCATCTTCACGACGGCCTTTGACGAATTTGCAGTGAAGGCCTTCGAGTTAAACGCCCTCGACTACCTGCTGAAGCCCGTGGACCCCGTCCGGCTCGCGGCCGCCGTCGAGCGGCTGCAGGCGAAGGTCGGCCTTGCCGCGGCGGTGGAAAAACCCGCGCGACTGGCGGCAGAAGACAAAGTCTTCGTGCGCGAAGGCGACCGGTGCTGGTTTGTCGAGGTGAAGCAGGTCCGGCTGCTCGAGAGCGAGGGCAACTACACTCGCGTGCATTTCGGCGACGCGCAGCCCCAGTTGTTTCGTTCGCTCAATGCGATGGAGGACCGGCTGGATCCCAAATTTTTCTTCCGGGCGAACCGTCGCCAGATCATCAATCTCGCGTGGATCGACAAAATCGAACCTTGGTTTAGCGGCGGCCTGTTGGTGCAGCTCAAGGGCGGCGCCAAGGTCGAGCTCAGCCGCCGGCAAGCGCAGGAATTCCGCGAGAAAATGAGCCTGTGATTTTTCCCCTATGAAAACCAACGATTCCCCGATCAATCCCCCGGCGCGTTCGCTCTGTGCGCGCGGCCTGCCGATTGCCCTGCCTGTGGCGCTGGGCGCCGCGTTAAGCGTGTCCAACGGTCCGGCCACAGGCATTGCCATCGGCGTGGCCCTGGCCGTGGTGCTGCTGGCCACCCGCCGCCGCTGACCTCTTTTCCCCATGATCGCAGCGCACAATCTCACCAAGAATTTCAAGGACAAGAAGCGCGGCGTCATCGCCGCGGTTTCGGACGTGTCCTTCGCCTGCCAGCCGGGCCGCATCTACGGCCTGCTGGGTGCCAATGGCGCGGGCAAGACCACGACGTTGCGCCTCCTCGCGACGCTGCTTAAGCCGACGAGCGGGACCGCCCAGGTGGCGGGTTTTGACATCGTCACTCAACCCGAGCAGGTGCGCGCCCACGTCGGGTTTCTCGCCGCCAGCACCGCGCTCTATGGCCGGCTGACCGCACGTGAGATGATCACCTATTTCGGCCAGCTCAACGACATGACGGACGCCGCCATCCGGGCACGCATCCAGGTGCTCGCCGACGAGCTCGATATGCACGAGTTTCTCGACCGGCGCTGCGACAAATTTTCCACGGGCATGAAGCAGAAAACCTCCATTGCCCGCACGCTGATCCATGACCCGGCGGTGATGATTTTCGATGAGCCCACGCTCGGTCTCGACGTCATGACGGCGCGTGCGATCGTCAAGTTCGTCCGCGAATGCCGGACGCGCGGGAAAACCGTGATCTATTCCACTCACGTGATGAGCGAGGTGGAGAAGCTTTGCGACACCATCGGCATCATCCACGGCGGCCGGATGGTCGCGGAGGGCCCCCTCGCCGCATTGCAGCAACGCTTTAGCGAGACCGATTTGGAAGAAATTT
>JAGNQV010000081.1 GCA_017988885.1 Opitutaceae bacterium
CGTGCGGCAAAAGGCGAGGAGGAGGTCGCCGTTGTGGGCCCGGACCAATGAAGGCCAGGCACAATAATAATCCGGCTGCTGGTAAAGGGTGCGATGGCGGATAATCGGGGCCGGGGCGGGCATAAGTGAAGGACGTTGCAGCGGAGGGAGGTGGAGTCGAGACTCGCCTTGCGGCGCGAAATCATGAGCATCCGCGCCCGTAGTTATGAAGATCTATTTCATGGGGATTTGCGGCACGGCGATGGGCAACGCGGCCTTGCTGGCGCGCGCGGCCGGGCACGACGTGCTCGGCGCCGATACGGGAGTCTATCCGCCGATGAGCACCGTGCTGGCCGAGGCGGGCATCGCGCTGCATGAGGGCTACGATCCGCAACGTCTCGCCGGCTTGGCGCCGGATCTGGTGGTGATCGGCAACGCCATGTCGCGGGGCAACCCCGAGGTGGAATGGCTGCTCGAGCAACGGACGATACGTTTCACTTCGTTGCCGGCTCTGCTGCACGATCAGGTCTTGAGCGGACGGCAGAATCTGGTGATCTGCGGCACGCATGGCAAAACCACGACCACCTCGCTGGCGGCCTACCTGTTGCGCGAGAATGGGCGTGATCCCGGTTTTCTGATTGGCGGCGTGCCGGTGGATCCGCCGGTCGGCAATCATCTGGGGGCAGCCGCCGATCCTTTCGTGATCGAAGGTGATGAATACGACAGCGCGTTTTTCGACAAGCGCAGCAAATTCATCCACTACACGCCGCACATCGCGGTATTGAACAACCTTGAGTTTGATCACGCGGATATCTTTCGCGACTTGCAGGATGTGCAGCGCACTTTCAGCCACTTGGTGCGGATCGTGCCGCGCAATGGCTTTGTGGTGCTGAATGGGGACGATGAGAATCTGCGGGTGCTCGGCGCCATGCCTTGGACGCAGGTCATTCGCGTCGGCACCGGCGAAGACCACGACGTGAGGATTGTGGATTTCAGCGAATCGCCGGCGGGCGCCAGATTCAAACTGCGGTGGCGCGGGCGAATTTGGGGTGAAGTGGAGTGGGCGCAGACCGGGCTCTATAACGCGCGCAATGCAGCCATGGCGGCAACGGCCGCCGGTTTGGCGCTCGATGCGACCAATCCGACGGTGCTCGCACTTGCGCCCCTGGCCCGCTTTCGCGGCGTCAAGCGCCGACAGGAACTGCTGGTCGACACGCAGCAACTCAAGGTGATCGAGGATTTCGGGCACCATCCGACCGCGCTGGCGGAAACCCTGCAGGCTTTTCGCCAACGTTATCCGGGACACACGCTGACGGCGGTTTTTGAACCACGGAGCAATACGGCCCGCACGAAAATCATGCAGAGTGGCTTCATGCGCGCCCTCGCGCAGGCGGACGAAGTTTATCTGGGCGCCGTGAGCCGGGGCGAAAAGCTGCGAGCCGAGGAGCGCTTTGACACCGAGGCCGTGGTCCAACACCTCGAAGCGCAAGGAGTCGAGGCGCATGATGCACCAACGAATGCTGCGTTGCTCGAAAAATTGCTACTGCCGGTCAAAGCACCGACCGACAAACCCCGGGTGGTCGTCTTTTTCAGCAACGGGTCCTTTGATGGGATCATCCCACGCTTTGTGCAGGCCGCAGGGCCTGCTTGAAAAGCATCAGTTGTTGTCGCTTCCGCCCAGGGCTTTGGAGCGATAATACTGGATGTCCAGCGGCTCGCGGCTGGGATAAAAGGCGATGACATCCGAGAGCGACATGAGAATCCAAGGGGCATTAGGTGAGGCGCCGTTCTTGGTGTAAACGATGTCGTCGGCCAGATAGACGCAGGAATGGATGATGGCCCCGTTGGGTTTGGCGAAAAGCAGGATGTCGCCGAAGGTGAGGGCGCCGGTGACGGGATAGTAATCGTTGAGGAAAGCCTTGGTCACCTCATCGATATTTTGAAAACGATCATCAGGTTTGGCGTTGAAAAAATTCAACACCGTCCAGTGGCAGTCGAGATAGGTGCGGCTGCCGGGTTCGGTCGGCAGGGGATAGGTGTAAAGCAGCGAGCGCGGCAAACGCGGCAGGAGATGGATGATATCGATCGTGGTGCCATCCCCGCCGTCGCGGGCGAGGGATTGGAGTAGCGGGCGGATGTCTTTCCCGCGTTGGCCGCGGCCCCAATAATTATCCAGCGCTTCAACGTCCGAATTGCCGCGGATGCGCAGCTTCACCAGCAGGGTGGATTTGCGGGCGAGGGTCTTGATAAGACGGGTGCGGGCTTGCAGGGTGGGCAGGGTGGGCAGCACCAGGTTCAGATCCGAAAAGAGCAGAGATGTGCCGCGACGGTAGAGCAGCTTTTTGACGAAGCCGATGGTCTCGGGACTAAGGTCGCAGTGTTGAAACCATTCCTCGGCGGCGTCCGCCCGGAAGCGGAAGGGATCGTTTTGGTCAGGGTTTTCGACGTATTCGGCGAGGAGGGTGTAAAGCTTGGCGCGGGTGTCGGCGCTGAGGCTGAGGATGAATTCAGGCGCGGGATGCAGCAGGATGGCGTCGGTCACCGTTTCCCAATGGCCACGGTCGGTAAAATAACGGCGCTGGGTGTCATCAAAGCCGAGGGATGGCACGAGTGCATCCATGGCTTCAGGCGTGTAGCCTTTGAAGGTCCAGGTCGCGGGCCGCGGGGTAAACTGGTTGGGCGCGATCAGTGATTCGGGCGGTTCAATCACAATGCGGGTGAACTGCAGTTCACCCCAAGGGCCGGGCTTGCTTTTGAGATAGAGCGCGGAATCGGTGTGCACTTGCACCGGTGGCTTGGCCGGGGCGGCGGGTTTCTCCATGCCGTTGCCCAGATAAAGCAGGACCAGCCACGGCAGAATGAGCAGAGCGCCAAAGAACCAGACGACGGTGCGAGACAGGTGAACGGTGTGCGTGGCGGGCTTGGATCCGGAGGGCGGAGTGCTCACAGCAGGGCAAAGTCGTTACTGGGCCTGCTTGGCGATTTTCCAAGCGGCGGGTTTTTCGCCCGACGGCAGGGCCAGCAAATCGTAGTCATGGAAACCGGTGATCTTCACGTCGACGAATTCACCGACGGGCAGTTGGCGCGGGACATAAATGCGACCGTCGATGTCGGGGGCATCGGCTTCGCCGCGGGCGACGCCGGGTTCCTCGACGAGCACCTTGAGGGTTTGGCCGACGTGGGATTTGGAAACCTCGGCGGCAATGCGTTGCTGCAGCGCCATCAACTTGTGCCAGCGGGCTTCCTTAACCTTGGCGGGAATCTGGTCGGGCATCTTGGCGCCGCGCGTGCCGTCTTCCTGCGAGTAGCGGAACACGCCGAGGCGCTCGAACTTCGTTGCCTCGATGAACTGGCAGAGTTCGGCAATGTCGGCGTCGGTTTCACCCGGAAAGCCGACGATGAAGGTGGTGCGGACGGCGATGCCGGGGATGCCGGCGCGGATCCGCTTGATGAGGTCGCGAATGTAATCGCCGCTGGTCTCGCGCTGCATGCGGCCGAGCATGGCGTCGCTGATGTGCTGGAGCGGGATATCGATATAACGGGCGACCTTCGGGCACTCGGCGATGGTTTTGATGAGCTCGTCGCTCCAGTGGGCCGGATGTGTGTAGAGCAGGCGGATCCAGAAATCGCCCTCGATGGCGTTGAGTTCGCGGAGGAGGGTGGTGAGGGCGGTGCCGCGCGTGGAATCGACGGGCGTGCGCGGATTGGGGCGCTGCTCCCAGGTGTCCATGCCGAAGAAGGTCGTGTCCTGGGAGATCAGATTGAGCTCCTTGACGCCTTCCTTGACGAGGTGGCGGGCTTCTTTGACGACGCTGTCAACCGTGCGGCTGCGATGGCGGCCACGGATCTGCGGGATGATGCAGAACGTGCACGGGTGGTTGCAGCCTTCGGCGATCTTGATGTAGGCGAAATGGGCGGGGGTAAGCCGGAAGCGCGGGGTATCGTAGTCCGGGATATAGGTGGACTTGCCCTCGATGTAGACGACCGGGTCGGCCTTGGGTTCGTCTTTGGCGTGTTCGCGGGCGTAGATTTCCTCGATGATGGGGGCGACTTTCGTGACCTGATCGAGACCGATGAAGGCGTCGACTTCGTCGTGCAGCTCGGACTTGAGGTCCTTGGAGAAGCGCTGGCTCATGCAGCCCGCGACGATGAGCTTCTGTTCCTTGCGGCGCTTCTTCAACCCTCTGTTCTGGTGCACCTCGAGAATGTGGCCGATGGACTCTTCCTTGGACGAATCGATGAACGAGCAGGTGTTGACGATGACGACATCTGCTTTTTCCGCGTCGGGAATGACGGTCATGCCGGCCTGATGAAGATGACCGACCATGATCTCGCTATCGACGAGATTCTTGGCGCACCCCAGAGAGATGAGACTGACTTTGATCATGACGGGAAGATGAGGGACGGGAAGGCCGACGGAATAAAAAACCGCGGCGTGGACCGCGGTTGAGGAGACAGAAATACTAGGCCGATAGCTTACTTCTTCTTGGTCGCGATTTTGTCGCGCGCCCGTTTGCGTTTGAGGTAGGCGATGCGGCGTTTCTTTTTGATGGTCTTGTTATACTGTTTGCTCATGTGGTGTTAAAAGATGGGAGGTGGAAGCATTCTGGTCGGCGGGCGCGAGTCAAGAGCCGGCCGGAGTGGGCTGGGCGGGGGTATCCTCGCCAATCCACGTCCGCAAATGGGCCTTTTGGGCGTCCGTGGCGTCGGAGCGGACTTTGATCCGCCAAGTGGTCCGGGGTTCTTCGCCGAGGGTTAAGGGCAACGTAACAAGCTGGTCGCGCCGTGAAATCAGCAGGGCGATTTTTTCGCCGGGGGCATAGACGGCCAGACGGTTGGGCAGGTCCTGCGCGCTCACGCGGTATTGGTCGATGGCGATGATCTCGTCATCCACGCAGAGGCCGGCGGTGGCGGCGGGCGTGTCATCCCGCACACTGGTCACGACCAGCCGGCCGTCGGCGGATTTGGTGTCAGCCCCCAGCCAGCCCTTGCGGGGATCGGGGGACTCGATGCCGTTGGGCGAAGCAAAGTCGGTTTTATTGGATTGTTCAAAAGCCAGCCCATACCAGTCGAGCATGGGTTGGTAGTCCCATTGTCCGGGCGCCTGGACGACGCGTTGAAACCAAGCCGACAAATCATGGCCGGCGACCTCGCTGGTCAGGGCAATGAACTGTGCCTCAGTGTAGCCCGTGGCGCCGCTGTAACGGGCGTAGGCGGCGCGCATGACATCATCGAGGGACTTGGCGTCGTTGCTAACCCGGCGGATCTCCGCATCCAGCAGCAGTGCAGCCAGCGAGCCCCCGGTATAGTAGCTCAGGGTGGTGTTGACGGAATTTTCATCGGGCCGGTAGGCCTTGATCCAAGTGTCGTAGGAGCTCGCGCTCAGCGACTGGACGAGCCGTCCCGGGGTGCGTTGCACGCTGGCGATGAGGCTGCTCGCCATGCCGAGCAGGTCGGCCCGACGGTTAAACCCTGCCCGGTGCAACAGCACATGCTGATAGTAGCTCGTGATGCCTTCGACGACCCAGAGGGACTGGGTGTAGGTCTCGTGTTCGTAATTGAACGGGCCGAGTCCGGCTGGCCGCAGGCGTTTGCCATTCCAGACGTGGAAATATTCGTGGCTGGCCAACGAGAGCCAAGAATTGAGGCCGCTGCGGTTGCGGGCGAGCCAGCGATCGGCGGTGATGACCAGGCTGTTTTTGTGTTCAAGGCCGCCGCGGGTGCCGGTGAGCAGATTGAAAAAGTAATAGGGCGTCCGATAGGGCAGGCCGCCCCAGAAGGTGCGCTGCTCCTCGACCAGCCGGGCCAGGTTGCGGGTAGCGCGCGGATTGTCCCAAATCCCGTCGCCGCCGAGCGTGACCAAGGTGTGGCGGACCCCATCGACCTCAAAGCTATCTACCAGCGGCGAGCCTGCGAGCAGGGGGCTGTCCACCAAGGTATCGAAATCAGGTGCGTTGTAGGTGTTGGGGCTGTCGCCGGGGGCGAGCGGGGTGTAGCTGCCATGCCAATGGGCCGGCATTTCGAGGCGGACGGTGTAGGGGCGCTGATAGTTTTCCGCCACGGTCAGGAATGTGGGTGCACCGTTCAACATCGCAAAGTCACGCTCAATCCAGTTGCCGCGGACACTGATTTCGCGGCCGAAAATCCGGTAGTGCACCCGCACCCGCTCCTGGCCGGGTGCAGTGAGGACCCAGCGGTTTTTGGCGGTTTTTTCGATGGCGAGCGTTTCACCCGTAGTCGAAGAGGCGGAGAGGGAGACGATGTTTTTGGAGAATTCGCGGACGAGATAGGAGCCGGGCGTCCAGACCGGCATGAACAAAGTGACGGTGGCATGGCCGTCGGTGGGGATGTCAGCCTCGACGTCGACGTAGTGCGCGGTGGCGGCGGTGAAGCGCAGGGTATAGTTGATGGGGGCAAGCCCGTCGGCCAAGGCGGCCGAGACCGGCGCGAGCAACACAGCGAGAAGGACAATGGAACGACGAAACATCGCCTAACATGGAATGCCTTCCCGGCGTGAGGGCGAGGCTAACTATTCCGAATTTGGGTCACCCGCCGGAGCCGATTCCGCACCCAAGCGGTGGCCGGCACTGATTTTGTCTCCGTCGCGCGACCAGTGATAGACCAGCGGGGCCTTGGTGCGGTCGAGTTCCTTGAACAGTGCGCCGTCACTGCGTTTTGGGAGGGTGAGCTCATGGAGTCCGGTGGCGTCGCAGTTGAGCAGGCGGACATAGGGTTTGAAGCGTTCGGGTCGACCGATGATGTGGGACCAACCGGGTGCAAGCGGGGCGGCGGTGCGGTCAAGCACCAGAAAACTGTAAGGCAGGCCGCGCAGATCAATACCGGCACGCTGGCCAAATTTTACCCAATCAGGATTGGCAAATATTTCGGCTGGCGGAGCGGCGAACTGATGGCACCAGTCGCGGCCATGTTCGGGTGCGAACATCGGGCAGGCTGCCTGATGGGTGCAAGGGGCGATCACGCGGAAGTCGTCACGCACTGCATCGCGGATCAGGCCGAGGCCGCGGCTGACGACGTGGGTGCCGGGTTCCACCCAAATCACGGCTTGAGCGCGCAAGATGAGTTGGCGCAGCGTGGCGAGATGGTCGGGCGAAAGCTCGTTGAGCACATGGCTGATGAGCAGGAGGCCGATGGGTTCGGTGGCTGCGATGAAGCCCGGGGTAGCCTGGGCCACCCGCAGGCCGGTGAACGCCCGTTCCGCCGCGGTGGCCGCAAAATCGCACGCCAACGCTTCATGGTCCCAGACGAGCAGCTCGTCGAATTGGTCGGCGCCAAAAAACTGGATGACGCGCCGTGCGGCAATGCCGCTGCCGCAACCCCAGTCGAAAACCGTGCGGGCTGCTGGCGCCCAACGGCGGAGCCGGAGCTCAAGGAGCACGTGGTCCCACTTCCAGCCAATGCGCTCGGCATAGGTGAAGTCATAGCTCGCGAGGGCCGATTCCGATTGCCAATAGGGCCCCTGGGCCGCGCCACCATGCAAGAAGCCGTCGCGCAGCCGGTCGAGTGCCGCCCAGTCGAGCTCGTGCCAGTTCATCCTGACAGGCTCACTCCGAGCAGGGTGGCGAGGTGTTGCTGCCGGATGCCGTAAAAACCCGCGAACTCACGCAGGTGTGCGGCGCGGGCTGGATCGCTGGGAGCATGCGCCTTGATGGCGGCGATCATGAGGTTTTTGGCGGTGTGTTCGGTGGAGATAAACTCGAAAACCTTTGTGCGGTAGCCCGTCCATTCGAGCAACTGCGCGCGCAGGGCATCCGTGACAAACTCCGCCTGCCTTTCTTGGAAAATGCCGTGGCGCAGGGCGTCCTGCAATACGGCGGGCGCCGTGAGTTGGGCGCGGAGCTCCTTCTGGCAACAAGGCGAAACGACGAGCAGCGCGGCGCCGGCGCGGAGGCCTTGGGCGAGCGCATCGTCGGTGGCCGTGTCGCAGGCATGCAGGGCAATCAGGACATCAATCGCGCCGGAATCTGCCGCGCCAATTTCGCCGACTTGGAATTCGAGCTGACCAAAGCCACAGCTGCGGGCCGTGTGATTGCATTTTTCCACGAGATCAGCCCGCCGTTCGATGCCGATGATGTGCGCGCGCTGGCCGAGCAACGCGGCGACGGCGAAGGTAAGATAGCCCTTGCCACAACCCATATCAACGACCCGCAGCGGGCGATCGGCCGGCAGGGCGGCCTCGGCGATGAGATGGGTGAGCAGTTCCGTGAATTTCTGGATCTGGCGGAATTTGTCGGCCATGCCCTCGCGGGGCTGGCCACGGTCATTCGTGATGCCCAAGGCGCGCAGCCATGGCGCATCGGCAGCTACGAGGTGGCTCTTGGGTTGGTCGTGAGATGCTGACGGAGATGGGCCGGAGTTTTTTTGGGCCATGACTTTCAACCGGTCTGGTCCGTCCGTCTGGCACTCGAGCTGGGCGGTGACGGTGGTGGTGAAAAGATGGGCATCGAGAAACTCGCGGCCAATCAGGACCGCGAGTTGGGTGAAGGTGTCGTCCGGCCGCAGGTTCTTGGTGAGGTCGCGGGTGGTGTGGCGCCAGACGAAGGTGAAATGGGGGCCGGCCTTCAGGGTGACGGGGCGCACGAATAGATTTTCGAGCGTCGCGTCGGCCCCGCGAAATTTCCCGAGCGTGATTTTCACCAAGGCGCCGTCCGCGAGGGCGGTGCGGAGCAGGGCGAGGAATTTTTCCCTTTGCGGAGAGGGCAACATGGCAGCGTCGTGGGTGGGTTTTCCCCAGGCGTCAGGCCTTGGGAGGGATTTTCAAACGCGGCCGTTCAAGGCAGAAACTCGGTGGTCATCGTCGAAGCCGGCGTGACTTTGCCTTTGGGCAGGATGCCGAGTTCCTCGAGTTGTTCGATCTGCTTCGTATAGCGTTCGACACTGAGGCGGCCGATATTGGCGGGGCCGCCGTCGGCATCGCGGCCGGTGACGAGTTTGCCTTCGAGAATCAGGGCGCGTGAGGCCAGCATGAATTCGTCGGTGTTGTTGGGATTGGCGGCCTTCATCGCGGCATGGGCGGGGGCGGGATCGCCTTCGAGGTAGTCACGCCAGCCTTTGATGTAGGCCCGCAGGAATGCCTTGAGTTCGTCAGGATGGGTGCGCGCAAATTTGCGGTTGGTGACGAGCACGGCATAGGCCCGGAAGTCAGCATCCCACGTGGCGAGGAAGCGCGGTTTTTTGCCGCCGGCCTTCACGATGTGGTAGGGTTCGGCAATGTAGTAGCCCTGCTGGATGGCCTCCTTGTCGCCGAGAAAGGCCGTGATGGAGTAATTGGTCGGGACGACGTTGAAATGCAGGCCGCGCTTTTCCTTGAGATAGGTGAGAAAAGCCCATTCGGGCCGGGCGATGATGGTTTTGCCTTCCAAGTCTGCGAAGGTGTGCACCTCGCTGTTGGCATGGACGAGGAGGCCGGAAGGATCGTCCTGGAATACGGCACCGATCTGCACGACGGGCAGACCCTCGGCCTGCTGCATGAGGGTGTTGGTGCTGTCGGCCTGTCCGATATCAGCCTGCCCCGTGGCGATCTTGGGCATCACGAAGGCATTCGGTCCGCCGGGGATGATCGTGACGTCGAGACCTTCGGCGGCGAAGAAGCCCTGGGCCTGCGCTTGGTAAAATCCGCCGTGTTCCGGCTCGGCGACCCAGTCGAGTTGGACGGTCAGTTTAAAGGGCGTGGCACACAGGTTGCCGGCGCCGAGCAGGACCAAGGTGAGGCAAAGGAGCGTCTTCATGGGAGAATCAGTTGTCGCGGCGTTGATAGGAATCGTGCCACTTGTGGAGGGCAAGCCAGCTCAACAGGTGCACCGCGGCGGCAAAGACAAAGCCAAGCACGCAGGTGACGGCGGCGGTGGCGAAGAGCGCCGGAAATTTGGCCTGGCTGGAGTAGATGATGGCCTGAAAGCCGAGACCGCCGCCATCGCCGGCGGAACTGCCGGCCGTGTAGTCGCCGACGAGGGCACCGATGGGGGCGAGCACGGCGGCGATGCGGAGGCCGGTGAAGAAATACGGCAGGGCCGCGGGCACGCGCAGGAGGAAGGTTTCCTGTAGCTTGGAGGCGCGATACATGCGGAAAAGTTCCACGAGGTTGCGATCGGTGGAGATGAGGCCCTGCGTGGTGTTTACGACCAGCGGAAAAAAACAGATGAGAAACGTGATCACGACGACGCTCTTGAGACCGGCGCCCACCCAAAGGACGAGAATCGGCGCGAAGATGATGATGGGCGTCATCTGCAGAATCATCAGATAGGGATAAAGGCTGGCGCGGACGAGGGACGACAGCGACAGAAAGAGGGCGAGGCAGAAACTGATGGCGACGGCGGCGGCAAACCCCAGCAGGGCGCCCAGGCCGGTGTTGAAGGTGGCACGGCTGAGCGATGCGGAATTATTGCGCAGGGCGGTATAGATTTCATCCGGCGTCGGCAGCAGGAATTTCATGTCTTCCGACAGGGCGTGACGCAGGGCATACCAAAGGCCAACGACCAGGGCGCCGATGGCGACGGGGAGAAAAATCTGGAGAATGGGGCGGCGCATGATGATCAGGCGATTTCGACGGAGCGGAGAAGGTGCGAGACCTCGGCCACAAGTTCCTGATAGGGCCGCGAACGCCGGATGGCCGCGGTGCGCGGATAAGGGAAATCAACCGCTACTTCGCGGTGGATGCGACCGGGATTGGCGGACATCACGAGGATGCGATTGGAAAGGAACACGGCTTCGGCGACGGAGTGGGTGACAAAGAAAGCGGCCCACGCCTGTTTTTGACGGATGGCGAGGAGCTCCTCGTTAAGGTGCTCGCGGGTCATCTCGTCGAGCGCACCGAAGGGTTCGTCGAGTAGCAGGATCTTTGGCTGCAAGGTCAGGGCGCGCGCGATGGAAACGCGCATTTTTTGTCCGCCGGAAAGTTGCCGCGGATAGGCGGCGGCGCGGTCGGCCAGTTGCACGAGTGCGAGTGACTGTTGCCGGGTGGAGGCGCGAGCAGCGGAGGACTGGCCGCGGAGCTTCTGGGCGAGCTCGACGTTGTGGGCGACGGTCAGCCAGGGGAGCAGTGTCGGCTCTTGAAACACGAAGGCGAGCTCGGCTGCCGCCTCGGTGGGGGTGCGCCCATCGACGGTAAGGTCGCCGCTGGTGACCGGGCTCAGGCCCGCGATGAGGCGGAGGAGGGTGGATTTGCCGCAGCCGCTCGGGCCGATCAGGCTCACGAAGTCACCCGGTTGGGCGCGGAAATTGATATGGTCGAGAATCAACGGCCCGTCGCCGTAGCGTTTGGCCACGGATTGAAACTCAACGATGGACGGCTCGGCGGACATGAAGCTCTGAAAGGACAACGGCCGAGGCCGTTTAGGCAAGTCAACGGTGCAGCTTGAGCGCCGGCGGTGTCAGCCATGGCGCGCAATAAAGCGGCGCGCGCGCTCGGTGGGGTTGCGGTAATATTGATGCGGCTGACGGTGCTGGGAAGTCGCGAACCAAGCGTCGGTCCAGAACGTGTCGGTGATGTCGATGAACTGCCCGCGCCAGCCGGGAAAGAACCGGGTGATTTTTCGGACAAAGTGATCCGCATACGGCCGGTGGGCAGAAAAACCGTGATAGTCGAAAACAGTCGTCCCGTTGCTGGCGAAGACGTGGCTGCCGCGAAAGCCGGGATCGGGTAGAATCATGATCGGGCGGAAGCCGCGGCCCGCTTCAGTCCGCAGGAATTCATGCGCGAGCACATGACAGGCACCGGCGGCGAAGAAGGCCCGGTCGTTGCGCTCCCATGAACCTTTAAGGTCAGCCTTCTGTGCGGCAGTTGGGAAGAGCATGGCCTGGCGGGTCTCACCCTGCCTTCAGCTCGCAACCGAAATTGAGATGGTTGCCGTCAGGATCGGCGATCATGAAGTCACGCAGGCCGTAGGGCTCGTCCATGGGCGCAAATTTGACGATGGCACCCTTGGCTTTGATGTCGGCGAAATAGGCATCCACCTCGTCGCAGAAGATGAAAATGGAGCCGCTGCCGACGGGCTTGAGGTGCGTCTCGTTGCCGTTGAGGTGAATTTGGACGGGGCCGAATTTTATACCGGCGTAGAGTCCGAAGCGGAAATCTTCGGTGAAGCCGAGGACCTCGACGTAG
>JAGNQV010000262.1 GCA_017988885.1 Opitutaceae bacterium
AGGACGTCGTCGCCTTGCACGAGTTCACCGAAGGCGGTGTATTGGCGATCGAGAAATTTGGCGTCGCCGTGGCAGATGAAGAACTGGCTGCCGGCGCTGTCGGGATCCGAGGAGCGCGCCATCGAGATGACGCCGCGGACGTGCGACTTGGGGTTGAACTCGGCCTTGATCTTGTAACCGGGACTGCCGGTGCCGGGCATACCGCTCGCGCCCGCCTTCGTGTTGGGGCAGCCGCCCTGGACCATGAAGCCCTTGATGATACGGTGAAACGCCGTGCCGTTGTAGAAGCCTTGCTTGGCGAGTTTCTTGAAATTCTCGACCGTCTTCGGTGCGACGTCGGGCCAGAAGGCGATGGTCATGTCCCCGTAGGAGGTCTTGATGATGGCGTTTTCAGCGGTGGCAGGATTGCTCATAGAGGCGTCAAACGAACTCACGGCGCGGCCATCCGCAAGAACCAAAACCAAGTGTCAAAGGCCGTCAGAAATATCCTCAGGCGAACTGCGCGTCGATGAGTTCGCAGAAATGATGGATGAGGAAGAGGTGCGCTTCCTGGCAGGCGGCACCGCTTTCACTGGGGATGATGAGTTCGCAGGTCGCGAGGCCCTTGGCCTTGCCGCCGCCCCGGCCGAGGAACGCGAGACTCTTGAGACCGAGCTTGGCCGCTTCATGCAGGGCCGCGAGGATGTTGGCGGAGTTGCCGCTGGAAGTCAGCACGACGACGAGGTCGCCCGGGTGTGCGAGGCCGGCGATTTGCCGCGAGAAAACCTGATCGTAGCCATAGTCGTTGCCGATGCAGGTCAGCAGCGAGCCATCGGCGGACAAGGCGAGGGCGGGGAGGGCGGAGCGGTTCTTCTGGTAACGGCCGACGAGTTCGGTGGAAAAATGACCGGCCTCGGCTGCGCTGCCGCCGTTGCCGCAGATGATGAGCTTCTTGTCGTGGCGCAGGGTTTCGACGATGAGCTGGCCCGCGGCGTCGATGGCGGGGCGCATGGCGGTGAGGGCCTGCAGGGTGCGCTGGGATTCGGCGAGCGAGGCTTCGAAAGTCATCGGGCGAGCAAAAGCGGGTGCGAGCTTGCTCGCGATAGAAATTTTTCCGCAACTGATGGTTCCCATGCGCCTGCGCACGATCACGCTCCAACATTTTCGCAACATCCCGTTGGCGACGCTGGCATTCCACGGGCGGCAGCAGTTTCTGCTCGGGGCCAACGGCCAGGGGAAAACCAACCTGCTGGAGGCGGCGGGATTCATCACGGCGCTGCGTTCTTTCCGCGCCAACGACGGCAAGTTGCTGGTCGCGCACGCGCAGGCCGAAGCCGCCATTGCCTGCACGGTGGAGCACGAGCGGTGCGGCGATACGAATCTGACCATCAAGCTGCGACCAGATGGCCGCGAGTTGTGGTGCGACGGCGAGAAGGTGACGCGGATCGCGGATTATCTCGGCCGGTTTCCGACGGTGGTTTTTACGTCGCAGGACATGATGCTGATCCGTGGCGCACCGGCCGTCCGGCGGCGCTGGCTCGACCTGACTTTGGCGGCGATGGACGCGACGTATTTGCGCGCATTGCAAACCTACCACCGCGCTTTGGCCGAGCGGAACAGCCTGCTCAAACGCGGTGCGCCGGCGGATCAGTTGGAAGCATTTGAACACGGGCTGGCGCCGGCGGGAGCGGAACTGATGGCGCGGCGCACGGCGGGACTCGATGAAATCGGGGCGCGATTGACGGAACTGTATGCGCGGATTTCCGATCAGGCGGAGACGGTGGCTTTGACGTATCAACCGAATTTCGCGGAGACGTCGGCGGAGGCGTTGCGCGCGCGGTTGCAGACGGGACGGACGCGCGATGCGCAATTCCGCACCACGCTCACGGGGCCGCACCGGGATGATTTTGCCTTCAGCGTGCGCGGGGTCGAGGCGAAGGATTTCGCGTCGGAAGGTCAGCAGCGTTCGCTGGTGCTGGCGCTGCGGCTGGCGCAGGCGGCGTGGTTTCAGGAGAAGAGCGGCGTGCGGCCGGTGTTGTTGGCGGACGATGTGCTGGGCGAACTTGATCCGGTGCGGCGGCGGCGTTTCTGGGCGGCGCTGGATCCCGGTTTGCAAATCATCGCGTCGGGAACGACCCTGCCGGATGCGGAATTGGGTGACTGGCAGGTGTTCAAGGTCAGTGCGGGGGCTTTTTCCAGTGCAGCACCGGCAGTAAGTCACTCCCTGCATCGCCAGGGCGACGAAGCATGAACTTTGATTTCTGGCAATGGGTCCTCGCAGCCGTTGGGGCGCTGGCCATCGGCGTGGCGAAGACGGGCATCGGCGGGTTGGGCATGCTGGCGGTGGTGATTTTTGCCAACCTGCTGCCGGCGCGCGAGGCGAGCGGCGTGGTGCTGCCGATGCTGGTGTTTGCGGATGTATTTGCGGTGCTGGCCTACCGGCGGCACGCGCAATGGAATTTTCTGTGGAAGCTTTTTCCGTGGACGGCACTGGGGGTGGTGCTGGGCTATTTCGCCATGGGCCGGATCAATGACGCGCAGGCCAAGCTCTTGATCGGAGTGATTGTCATCGCGTTGCTGGCGGTGCACCTGTGGCGCCGGCGCAAAGGAGGGGAGATCGCGGAACACGGGTGGTGGTTTGCGCCGACCATCGGGGTGTTGGCGGGATTTACGACTTTGGTCGCCAACGCCGCCGGCCCCTTGATGGTCATCTACCTGCTGGCGATGCGACTGCCGAAGATGGAATATATGGGCACCGGCGCGGTGTATTTCATGCTGATGAATCTCTTCAAGGTGCCGTTCATGATGTCGCTGGGGCTGGTAAATCCTTCCAGCCTGACCCTGAATATCTGGCTCGCACCGGCGGTATTGATCGGGGCCTTGATGGGAAAAAAACTGCTCGCCCACATCGACCAACGGTTGTTTGAAAACATCGCCCTGATTCTGGCGGGGGCGGCCGGTCTCAAATTACTCTTTCCCTAGAAAATTAATAAAAATGCGCAGCTACGATGGAGGAATAAAACTGCAAAGAAGGGTTGAAATATAGGTGTTACACCCTAGACTTAAAACATGTTCAGGTATCGTCAACTCACGCTAGTCGCAGTCCTTTCCATTCTTTATATATTGAGTGGAAGGGAGATGCGTGCGGGTTCGGCGACGGATATTTCGGGTCTTTACTACACTGGGACAAACAGCAGTGGCGGTCTAGGTGCCGGTGGATCCAACGATGCGAACTGGGAAGTGACCTATGCCAGT
>JAGNQV010000082.1 GCA_017988885.1 Opitutaceae bacterium
TCTGGCAGGACCTGATTCCCCACGATCCGTTCTGGGTCCGCCTCATCGGCGACGACCGCCTGCTCGACGTCGCCCAGGAATTCATCGGCCCCAACATCGGCCTCTTCGCCTCGCACTACCTCAGCAAACCCGCCGGCGACGGCATGGCCGTGCTCTGGCACCAGGATGGCATCTACTGGCCGCTCGAACCCATGGAAGTCGTCACCCTCTGGCTCGCCGTCGATGACTCTACGCCGGAAAATGGCTGCATGCGCGTCATCCCCGGCACGCAAAATCTCAAGCTCCAGAAAATCGTCGAGCGCAAGGATGTCGTCAACGTGCTCAACTCCGAGGTGGACCCGAACGTCGTCGACGAGTCCAAAGCCGTCGACCTCATCCTCAAGGCGGGCGACCTCTCCGTGCATCACCCCAACATCATCCACGGCTCCAACGCCAACACCTCCACCAAACGTCGCTGTGGCCTCAACATCCGCTACATTCCGACCACCACGCGCATCACCGTCCCGTGGGGCTGCGACTTCCTCCTCCGCGGCCAGGCGGTCCCGGGCATCAACGACTACAAACCCCGCCCCCGCTACAACCCCGCCACCTGCATGCCCTTCCGCGGCTGCGAAAAGTGGATCTAGTTTTATTCACGCTTCACCCACCAAGGTAGGGGCGGTTATCCCTAACCGCCCTGTTCACGCCACCCTGAAAAACTTCGAAAGGTAGGGCCCGACCTCCGGGCGGGCCGTTCCCGAACCTTCCTTTCATTTGCGCCGATTAGCGAAAATTAGCGGTTCAAAAAATCTTCATGAAATCCCTCTGGTCCGACACCGAATCTGCGCAATACCCCGGCGATCTCGGCCAGCGCGTTTACACCTCGCGCCTGCTCGGTCGCGACCCTTCGCTCGTCCTCCACGGCGGCGGCAACACGTCCGTCAAGACCCGCGAGCCCGACGTCTTCGGCGAACCCCAGGACCTCCTCTACGTCAAAGGCAGCGGCTGGGACCTCGAGACCATCGAGCCCGCCGGTTTCTCGCCCTGCCGGATGTCGCATCTGTTGCGCCTTGCCGCACTGCCGCAGCTCACCGATCTCGCGATGGCCCGCGAGTTCAAGTGTGCTCTCACCAATCCGTCCGCGCCGATGCCCTCCGTCGAGGCCATCCTCCACGCGCTGCTGCCCGGCAAGTTCGTCGACCACACCCACGCCGACGCCTTCATCTCGATCACCAACACCCCCGGCGGCGAAAAACACGTGCGCGAGCTCTTCGGCGACCGCCTCGTCGTCATTCCCTACGTAATGCCCGGCTTCAAACTCGCGCGCCTCTGCGCCGCGCTTTTTGCGAAGCACGCCCATCCCGGCACCATCGGCCTCGCGCTGCTGAACCACGGCCTCTTCACCTTCGGCGACAACGCCAAGCTTGCCTACGAGCGCATGATCGAACTCGTCACGCTCGCCGAAAATTTTCTCACCACCCGCCGCGCATGGTCGCTCTCCGCTTCGCCTGTGGCGAAGCCACCGGACGAACCCGCCATAGGCTTGGCGAAGGCGGGCCGTCTCGAACTCGCCGCCCTCCGCCGCGAAGTCTCCGCTGCCCTCGGTGCGCCTGCCATTCTCACCACTCACACCGACGCGCTCGCGCAGCAATTCGTCCAGCGCCCCGACCTCGCCCAGATTTCCCAGCAAGGCCCCGCCACGCCCGACCACGTCATCCGCACCAAGCGCCTCCCGCTTGTCGGCCGCGACCTCGCCGCTTTCCGCGCCGCCTACACCGAATATTTTAACCAACACGCCGCCACTGCCAGGCAGAAACTCACGATGCTCGACGCCGCGCCGCGCGTGATCCTCGATCCCGCGCTCGGCCTCTGCACCATCGGCCGCACCGCCAAGGACGCCGCCATCGCCAGCGACATTTACCATCACACGATGGAAATCATCCTGCGCGCCACCGCCCTCGGCGGCTGGCAGGCGCTGCCCCCCGCGGACATCTTCGACGTCGAATACTGGGACCTCGAGCAAGCCAAGCTCCGCGCCGGCGGCAAACCACCCGACTTCACCGGCGAAGTCGCCCTCGTCACCGGTGCCGCCTCCGGCATCGGCAAGGCCTGCGTCGAATCGCTCCTCAAACGCGGTGCCGCCGTCGTCGGCCTCGACCTCAATCCCGCCATCACTTCGCTGCACCAACGGCCCGATTATCACGGCATCGTCTGCGATCTCACCCAGGAAACCAGCCTCGGCGCCGCATTGGAGGAAGCCGTCCGCAAGTTCGGCGGCCTCGATATGCTCGTGCTCAACGCCGGCATTTTCCCGCCCGGCGCGCCCATCGCCACGACGAAGACCGATCTCTGGCGCAAGGTTCTCACCATCAATCTCGACGCCAATTTCCTCCTCATGCGCGAGGCGCATCCGCTCCTGAAACTCGCACCCAACGGCGGCCGCGTCGTCATCATCGGCTCGAAAAACGTGCCCGCCCCCGGCCCCGGCGCCGCCGCTTACTCCGCGTCAAAAGCCGCCGTCAACCAGCTCGCCCGCGTCGCCGCCCTCGAGTGGGGCGCCGACCGCATCCGCATCAACTCCCTCCACCCCAACATGGTTTTCGACACCGCACTCTGGACGCCCGAAATCCTCGCCTCCCGCGCGAAGCACTACGGACTGACCGTCGAGGAATACAAAACCAACAACGTCTTGAAGACCGAGGTCACCAGCCGCGATGTTGCCGAGCTCGCCGCCGCACTCTGCGGTCCGCTCTTCGCCAAAACCACCGCCGCCCAAATCCCCGTCGATGGCGGCAATGACCGCGTGATTTGAGGCGCGGCGCCTCAAATCACGAACGTCCAACATCCAACGCTCAACATTTAACGCTTAACTTTTAACGCTCAAGTAGGGGCGCGCTTTGTCTGCGCTCAAAAGCTCCGCGAACACAACCTCCGACTTGGACGTTGAGCGTTAAGCGTTAAAAGTTAAACGTTCCGCCCTCACCCCTCCCTCACCCCTCCACCCCAACACCACCCCCGAACTCCGACCTTGGATGTTGGACGTTCGATGTTGGATGTTGGAAGTTCAGTATTCTCCTACCCTCCCATGCCCCGCCCTCACTCCACCACCACCCGCCGCCGTCCCGTCCACTACACTCTCAGCACCCACTGGGATCGCGAATGGCGCGATACTTTCCAAGGTATCCGCTACACCTTGATCCAACTCATGGATCGCGTGCTCGCCGGCATCGAAGACGGCCGGCTCAAAGGCCCCTTCGTCGTCGATGGCCAATCCATCCCCGTTGACGATTATCTGGAAATCCGCCCCGACCGCCGTGCGCAGGTCGAGCGCTTCGCCCGCGAGGGCAAACTCAAGATCGGCCCGTGGTATTCGATGCCCGACGAGTTCACCGTCTCCGGCGAGGCCCTCGTCCGCAACCTCCTCGTCGGCCGCGACAGCGCGCGCGCCTATGGCGGCACGCCCTCCGCCGCCGGCTACGTGCCCGACATGTTCGGCCACACCAGCCAGCTCCCGCAGATCTTCGCCGGCTTCGGCATTCGCGTCGCCTATATCTGGCGCGGCGTGAACAACTGGCATGAGCGCAATTTCCTCTGGCGCGGCGCCGACGGCACCGAGGTCGTCTGCCATAAATTTGCCAAGCAAGGCTACGGCACCTTCGCCCATCAGGTCGGCCGCGGCCACGAGCCCGCCCGCACCCCGGAAAACGACCCCGCCGAACTCGCCCGCCTGCTCGATACCTACCTCGCCATCGAGGCCAAGGCCACCGCCGTCGACGCCATCCTCATCCACGACGCCTGCGATCACCAGGAGTGGAACGACAAGCGCTACGCCCTCCACTTCGCCGCCCTCGCCGGCAGCAAAAACTACGAGCTCATCCACACCGACCTCGACCAGTATGCCGCGGCCCTCTTCGCCCAGCGCGCGCGCATCAAGACCCGACTCACCGGCGAACTCCGCGCGTATGGTCGCGACATCCCCGGCGCCGATCCGCTCGATCATTGTCAGCAATGGGTCATCCCCGGCGTCCTCTCCAGCCGCATTCGACTGAAGCAGGCCAACAGCCAGTGCCAGACGCTGCTGTGCCACTGGGCCGAGCCCTTCACCGCCGTCGCAACCGCCGCGCTCGGCGCCGAATTCGCTCCCGGCTTTCTCGATACCGCGTGGCGCTGGCTGCTCCAAAATCACGCCCACGACTCCATCGACGGCTGCAGCCTCGACCAGATCCATCGCGACATGGCCTTCCGCTTCGATCAGTGCCGGCTCATCGCGGACAAGCTCACGATCGACGCCACCAGCCGCCTCGCCGCCAGCGTCACCGCCCCCCTCGGCGCCGACGAAATGCGCGTCACCGTCTTTAACCCCGCACCCCGCGATTTCGCCGGCGTCACCGAACTCTCGCTGGAAATCCCCACCACCTGGCCCTCGTTCAACGAGTTCTTCGGCTTCGAGCCCAAGACGGGATTCCTCATCCTCGACGCCGACGGCCGCGAAATTCCCTACCAACGTCTGTCGCAGACCTTGAACCGGATGCGGCCGCGCATTCGCACGATCAAGTTCGCCGAAGGCGTCAACAGCCACCACATCAAGGTCGCCCTCCGCGTCGCTATCCCCGCCCTCGGCTACACCACCCTGCGCGTCACCCCCGTCGCCGCCGGCCGCCCCACGCGCTACCCGGAAACACCCGGTCTCGCCACCAGCGAACGCGCCATGGCCAACGAGCATCTCGCCGTGCAGATCGAGGCCAACGGCACGCTCACGCTCACCGACCGCAAGACCCGCCGCACCTACCGCGACCTGCTCACCTTCGAGGAGCGCGCCGACATCGGCGACGGCTGGTATCACGGCGTCGCCGTCAACGACCAGGTCTTTGCCTCCTCCGCCGCGCGCGCCGACGTCGCCCTCGTGCACAACGGCCCCCTGCTCACGACCTTCCGCATTCGCACGACCATGGCCGTGCCCGCCGAATTCGATTTCCCGACCATGACGCGTTCACCGCGCTTCACCGAGCTCGTCATCGACACGCTCATCAGCCTGCGCCCCGGCCAGGACTTCCTGGACATCCAGACCACGGTGGAGAACAACGCCGACGACCACCGCCTGCGCGTCCTTTTCCCTACCGGCGTCAAGGCCAACACCTATCTCTCCGACGCCGCCTTCGACGTCGTCGAACGCCCCATTGCGCTCCCGGCCGATACGCACACCTATCGCGAAACACCCGTCGAGACCAACCCGCAGCAAACCTGGTCCGCCGTGCACGACGCCCGCACCGGCCTCGCGGTCGTCGCCGACGCGCTGCTCGAAGCCACCGTGCGCGACCTCCCCGACCGCCCGATCGCGCTCACCCTGTTCCGTGGCACGCGCCGCACCGTCTTCACTGCCGGCGAACCCGATGGTCAGCAACGCGGCCCCATCACGCTCCGCTACCGCCTCGTCCCGCTCGCCGGCGCGCCCGACCGCACCCGCCTCTGCGAACTCGGTCAGCAACTCGCCGCCGGCCTCCGCGCCGTCCAACTCCTCCCCGCCGACGTCGCCCTCTACCAACAGCCGCAAGCCGTCCCAGCCACCGCCGGCTGGCTCCGCCTCGAAGGCCAGGCCGTCGCCACGAGCTTCCGCCAGATCGGCACCGCGACCGAGCTGCGCCTCTTCAATCCCCACGCGAAAAAAATCACCGCGACGGTGCATCTCGGAGAAAGACTCGGCGCCGCCAAGCCCCCGACCCGCGCCACCGTGGTCGATTTCGAAAGCCAGCCCCAGTCGCGGCTACCCCTCACCCGCGGCCGCCTGAAACTTACGCTCAAGCCCAAACAAATCCTGACCGTGCGCCTAACGTAACGTAGCGCAGGCTTCCAAGCCTGCGCTGCAGTCGAGATCGAGGTGGACGCGCAGGTCCCTCTGCGCGTTGTGAGCGCCTAGCCGGCAGAGGGACCTGCCGGCCCACCCACGGTCCGACCCACCCTTCAGCAAATCATCCCACGCTTCGCCCCCACACCGTGGCCGATGGGGTTCTCGCCGATCCAGCGTTCATCAATCGGCTCCGAAGCCGGCTGGTAGCGCGTGTCGGTCGAAAAGCGGAAAAAATGCGTCTGGTTATCGAGGCTGGCGTGGACGGTTTTCATCCCGAACATCAGCAGGTCGCCCATGCGGTATTCCGCGGTCAGCCAGCGGCCGCCCAGATGCTCGCGCAGGCTCTGGGGATTGTTGGACAGCACGCCGCCCCACTTCCACGGAATCGCGCCGGACTTGATCTGCGCCGCCTCGGGCCGGTTCTCACAGTAGAGATCGACATCCCGGCTCAGATAATTCTTCAGCCGGTCCGTCTGCCGGTGCGAGCCCTCCAGCACCATCAGGCCGCCGACTTCGTAGGAAATATCGCCATAGGGAATCCAGACCGAGCACAGCCGTGAACTGCCACGACCCATGTAAACAATGTCGCAGTGCGGATCGGTGCCGAAGCCCTTGCCCATCGTGCGCACCCAAGTGAAATCGAAATGCCGGACACTCTCACCGAAAAACGCTGCAAAATATTCGATGATCCGTCCCGCATAGAGCAGCCGCAGCATCGCAGGATTTTGCCGCGAGAGTGAGTTCATGAACTCCACCGCCAGCCGCGGATCCGCCATGAACGACAAGTCGGCGTGCTCATTTTTCACCGCCTCGATCACCGGATAGTCCGGATCCAACAATCCCTTTTGGGCCAGCACGCCGGTGATATGTTTCCGCACCTCGACCACATCCAGCCGGTCAAAAAATTCCGGGATGAAAATATAACCATCTTCATCGAACCGCTGGCGGAGCGCCACCGGGTCCGACTCAATGTCGTTCGAGCGGCGCAAGGCGCCGAAGCAGTGCTCGCTCGTGTCCAGTTCATGGCCCTTGGCTAAAATCTTGGGGAGAGTAGGGTTCATACGGGATGACTCCGGGTTGGGGTTCGGGTCGCTGACAGCACCCACAGCCAAGCGCCACGACCCATCGCGCGCAACGCAAATTGGCCGCACGCATGCCGGGCCCTTGCGCGCTGGAGCGGGCCGCTCGGATGCGCCGCAGGCGCACAAGGACTCGCTCGCCTGCGGTGAGTCGGCCCCTACCACCCATCGACCTTCGCCACACCTTTGATAAATCTCAATCAGGCTAAGGTCGCCGGCAAAAACCTGCCCTCGTGTAGCTGGAGATGCCGCGCGCACTTCGCCGCATGCGCGGCATTATGGGTCACAAGCACAAGTGCCGTGCCGGATTCGCGGCACAAGCTGAGCAGCAACTCGACCACCGCATCACCCGTGCGCTCGTCCAAATTGCCCGTCGGTTCGTCCGCCAGCACCAGTTGCGGGGAATTCATCAGCGCGCGCGCCACCGCCACGCGCTGGCGTTCACCACCCGAAAGCTGCGCCGGGAGATGGGCCATGCGTTCCGCGAGACCGACCTTCATCATCAATTCCTTCGCGCGGGCGCGCTCCGCTGCGCCGACGCGTCCATGAATCCGCGCCGCCATCAGCACATTCGCCAGCGCATCAATTTCGGGAATCAAATAAAATGACTGGAAGACGATGCCCAAAAATCCCGACCGCCGGTTGGGCTGCGCCGGCGCACCCTCCCAGGCAAGGCTGCCGGAGTCCGAGCCGTCGAGCCCCGCGAGCAGGTTGAGCAAGGTGGACTTGCCGGAGCCCGACTCGCCGCGGATGGACACGCTTTCCCCGGCGGCGACCGTCATGGTCACGCCCCGCAGCACGTGCAGCCGCTGGGCGCCACTGATGAAGGTCTTACTCAAATTTTCTGCCTGCAGCACCGGCGCACCCAGGGCTGAAGGACTGAAAGACTGAAGGGCTGAAGCAGGCATTTCAGGCACAAGGGTTTTCGAAAATAGTTTCAGTCATAAGTATTTCAGCCTTTCAGCCATTCAGTCCTTCAGTCCTTCAGTTTTTCCCTCTCACTCGCTGCGCAACGCTTCCACAGGCTTGAGCCGCGCCGCCCGCCACGCCGGCAGCAGGCCGGCCAGGGTGGAAATCACAACCGATGCGACGATAATCAGCACGATGTCGCGCGGCGCCGAATAGGCCGGCAGCTGGCTGAATTGGTAAAACCGCGTGAGCACTTCCTCGCTGCCCGTGAGCTGCGTGAAAACCCGGATCATGTCGTTGCGGAAATGCAGGAACGCAAAACCCAGCACCAGTCCCGCCCCTGTGCCCGTCACGCCGATGAAGAAGCCTTGAAAACAAAAACACGCCGCAATCTGCCGGGGTTTGCCGCCCAGCGCACCGATCAGGCCGATCTCCCGCGTCTTGCGCACCACCGCGATCAGCAGCGAGCTCGTGACCGAAAATGCCGCCACGACGATAATGAATGTGAGCAGGAAAAAGATCATGTTCTTCTCCAGTTGCAGCACGAAGAGGAAGTCCTGGTTGGCATCGATCCACGAGCGGGCCTCCTCATTTGCGTTGGCCGGCAAAGCCGCATTGATGCGCCGGGCGACTTCGTCGGGCTCCGCGCCCTCCGCGATCTTGACGTTGATGCCGTGCACCGCGTGGCCGAGCCCGTAGAGGTCTTGCATCGTGCGCAACGTCACCAGCACGACCGAACTGTCGAGTTGTTGGTGGCCGATCTCAAAAATTCCCGCCACGGTCAGTTCGCGCGGCAACATCACCTCGTCGTTCTTCATCTTTTCCAGCAGCAGCGGCGAATAGATTTCCACCTTGCTGCCCAGCCGCGCGCC
The DNA here is from genome assembly GCA_017988885.1 of Opitutaceae bacterium. Classification (GTDB taxonomy): domain Bacteria; phylum Verrucomicrobiota; class Verrucomicrobiia; order Opitutales; family Opitutaceae; genus UBA2377. Next base: position 8,685 of record JAGNQV010000082.1, read on the forward strand.
GATGGAAATCGCCAGTTGCGAGCTCAAGATCACCGAATCGTCGTCGAGGTTGTCGAGCGAACCCAGCCGCACGAAACGCTCGAGCGGAATGACCGCCTTGATCCGGTCCACATCAATGCCTTGGATCGCGGGATAGGCCGGCTTGCGGTCATGCTCCAGCAGGGCGACCCCCTCGGCGTAAGCCGTGGTCGCCACCACGCCGGGCACCTTGGCCAGTAAAGTTTGTAGCGCCTCCGGTTGCGCGATGAACCCGCGCGCCTTCACCTGCACCTCCCCCTGCGTGTCCACGATCATCCGGCGGATTTCGTGACCAAAGCCGCCCATCACGCTGATCGAAACCACCAACAGCATGACGCCCAAGGCCACGCCTGAGACCGAGATGAAGGTGAAAAACGGAAACCGCCGCCCCGTCGGGAAAAGCTGCTTGAAGGCGAGATAGAGGGACCAGGGCATTTTAACCGCGGATTACACGAATCGACCGGGAGCGAATAAGCAAAACATCATGGTGCGATCGTGTCCCCGTGGATCGTATCAGGCACCCGGCCGCAATTGCGGGAACAGAATCACATCGCGGATACTCTCGGCTTCCGTGAGCAAAATACACAGCCGGTCGATGCCCACGCCCATACCGCCCGCCGGCGGCATGCCGTGCTCCAGCGCGAGCAGAAAGTCCTGATCGATCGCCTGCTGGTCGCCGCCCGATTGCGCCTCAAACATCTGGCGCTGCACAAACGGATCGTTCTGCTCCGAGTAGGCCGGCGCGATCTCCATGCCGCCGATGCACAGTTCAAAGACATCAATCGTCGAGTCGTCGCCCTCGGTAAGTTTGGCGAGCGGGCACAACTCCTTCGGCAAATGCGTTACAAAGGTCGGCTGGATCAGCGTCGGCTCGATCTTCTTGGAGAAAACCTCGTTGGTGATTTCGAAATCCTCCCACTTGGGATCGACCGAGAGCCCGAGCTTTTCCGCGCCCGCGACCTTCTCCGCCTTGCTGCGGTCAAACCATGCCGCGTCGCCCGTGGTCTCGCGGATGAGGTCCTTGTATTTCGCCTCACGCCACTCGCCGGCAAAATTAATGACCTGCCCGCTCGCCGCATGCTTGATCTCGCTCGTGCCCAGCACATCACGGCAGAGCGTGGTGAGCAGGTCCTTGATGAGCGTCATCATGCCGCGGAAATCGCTGTAGGCCTGATAAACCTCCAGCATGGTAAATTCGGGGTTGTGCCGGCGCGAGATGCCTTCGTTGCGGAAATTGCGCCCGATCTCAAACACCCGGTCGTAACCGGCCACCAGCATGCGCTTGAGGTAAAGCTCGAGCGAGATGCGCAGCACAAAATCCACGTTGAGCGCATTGTGGTGCGTGGTGAACGGTCGCGCCGCGGCGCCGCCCGCGATGGTCTGCAGCACCGGTGTCTCCACCTCGATAAACTGCCGGTCCTCCAGAAAACGGCGGACCTGCGAAACGATGCGCGCGCGCAGCATGAGCCGCTTCCGCGACTCTTCGTTGACGATGAGATCGAGGTAACGCTGGCGGTAAACCTGCTCGGCATCGCTCAGCCCATGCCATTTTTCGGGCAGCGGGCGCAGGGCCTTCGCCACGAGCGTGTAACGCTCAACGCGGACGGTGACCTCCCCGGTCTTCGTTTTAAAGAGCGTGCCGGCCGCGCCGATGATGTCGCCGAGGTCGAGCTTCTTGAAGGTCGCGTAGGCCGCCTCGCCGATCACATCCTTCTTCACGTAGAGCTGGATCTGCCCCTGCTGATCGAGAATCTTCACGAACTGGCTCTTACCCATGTCGCGGATGACCACGAGCCGGCCGGCCACGGCGACGGGGATCGTGTTCTCCTGGCCCTCCACATAGGCTTTCAGCGCGTCGCCGGAAAAATGCGTCGTCGTGAAACTGGCCCGGAACGGGTCCTGCCCCGCCGCGCGCAATTCCTGCAACTTGGCAAGCCGCACAGCATGCTGGTCGTGGGAGATATCAGAGGGATTTTCGCTCATGAAACGGAGAAATTAGCCATGACCGCCAGCGCGGCGCAAATGGAAACTGCACCCGCTACCTCGATGGGTGGCGCGCTCCACGCGCCGCCTTGCCAGTGCCCGCCGACCCTGTGCAGTGACCCCCGATTCATGAGCCGTGGCCAACTGGAATCGCTTGCGATGCGCCGCGAGACCGCCACCGTGCCTCGTTGTGCCCAGCCCCCTTGTCGCCATCATCGTTAGCGCCTGCCTTGGCGCACTGGTCGGCCTGATCCGCCAGTGGAGCGATCAGTCGGCGAGCGGTGGCGAGGTCGATCTGGGCGGCGTGCGCACCTACACCTTCTGGGCCATGCTCGGCTGCCTCGGGGCCTTTTTCAGCACCGCTTACACGCCGTTGCTCCTGCCCGTGATCGTAGCGCTCATCGGGGCTCATCAAGTCGTCGTGCTGGCGAAGCTCAGTTCGAGCCCGGCGCCCGGCGGGACCACCTTCGCCTCCAGCCTGCTGACGGTTCTCGTGGGCGCGTTGGTATTCTGGGAGTATCGCCAAACGGCCATCGTGGTGGCCGCGACCACGATGGTGCTGCTGGGCATGAAACAGCCGCTGCATGCCTGGACCCGCACCTTCAAAGTCGCGGACATCCGCGCCACTTTGCAGTTCGTCGCGATCACCGGCGTCATCCTGCCGCTCGTGCCCAATCGCAGTTTCGGCCCCTACGGCGCCTTCAACCCGTATTCGACGTGGCTCATGGTGGTGCTGATTTCCGGCGTGGGTTTTGTCGGCTATATCGCGGTGCGACTGCTGGGCATGCGCGCCGGTCTCCTGCTCACGAGTCTCTTCGGCGGACTCGCCTCCAGCACTGCCACGACACTCGCTTTCAGCCGCCGCAGTCGGGAAGCGCCCGAACTTTCACTGCACTTTGCCATGGCTGTGGTCACCGCCTGCAGCGTCATGCTGCCCCGGGTGGTCATCACGGTGAGCGTGCTCAACCCGGAACTCGGCCTGCGCTTGATCGCCCCGTTTGCCCTCATGGCGTTGCCCAGCGTAATTTATGGCACGTGGTTCTGGTTCGCGCGCCACCCGGGCCTGAGCACGGTGGAAACGCCGCAACTGGCCAATCCGCTCAGCCTCAAGACCGCCATCAAGTTCGCCCTGCTCTACACGGTCATCGGTTTCCTCCTCAAAGCCGCGACGCAACTCGATCTGTTGCACAGCGGACTCATCCCGCTCAGCTTCGTTTCCGGTCTCACCGACATGGACGCCATTTCCCTCTCGATGGCCG
>JAGNQV010000083.1 GCA_017988885.1 Opitutaceae bacterium
TCGCGGCTGCTGGTTTTGCCGTCGATCCCGGCGAGGACGCTCGCGTTGGCGGCGGCGTCGATCACGAAGTCGGCGGCGGGCAGGGCGTCCATGGCGCGGACATCGCGCAAGTCAGCGGTGAGGACTTTGATGCCGAGTCGTTCCAGTGGAGCTTGGTTGGTCTCGCTGCCGGGTCGGATAAAATTATCGAAACCCGTCACGGTATGGCCGGCCGCGGCCAGTTCCCGGGCGAGGGTGCTGCCGACAAAGCCGCAGATGCCCGTGATCAGGATGCGCATGGCCATGAGCTAAGCAGCGGGGCTTGGCGGGGAAAGCGCGAAATCTTGCGGCTCAAAGCCGTTGGAAACGGAATTTAGCCCAAGCCCAGAGCCACATTGGCGGGTCGCGAAACATGGAAACTTTTTTGCCCTCTTTGAAGGAGCGCGAGGTATACTTCACCGGAATCTCGATCGGAACATGACCTTTTCGCACCAGTTTGATGAGGATTTCCCAGTCGAAATCGAAGCGGTTGCTTTCGAAGGTCAGGCCGGCGAGGCATTCACGGCGGAACACCTTATACATCGTAAACGGGTCGCGGAGGGTCAGCCCGAGGGACACATCAATGAGCGCGGTGAAGAACCAGTGGCCGGCGTTGAGCACGAAGGCGTGAAAGACTTGCTCGTCGAACTTGCGGATGAAGAGGCTGTCGCCGTGCCGCGAACCGAGCACGAAGGTGTGGGTGTTGGCCGTGAAGGGAGCCAGCAGCTTTTCGTAGTCGGCGAGATCGTATTCGAGATCGGCGTCTTGGATGAGAATCACATCGCCCGTGGCGTGATTGAGGCCGTTGCGCACCGCGTGACCCTTGCCCCGCGCCCGTTCCTCCAGGATAATTTTTACCTGCGGCAGCGCCGCGTAACTATTCACGATGTCGCGCGTGCCGTCGGGGGAGTTGCTCTCCACGATGATGATCTCGAGGTCCCAGCCGGCGACCCGCTTGGCGGTGATGGCGTCGAGTGCGACCCGGGCGGTGGCGCGCTCGTTGAAGGCCGGCACAATGACGGAAAGCTTGGGCCGGGCAGGCAGGGGCGGGAAGGTGGGCGGTTTCAAGCGGCGGAATGAGGCGGACTTCGGTCGGGCGCGGAAAGGCGGCGGAGCCAGAAAAATTGGGTCAGGAGAAACAGCGCACCAGCGGCGCAAAGCCAGAGGGCGAAGGTGAAGTGCTGCGGCCAATAGGCGAAAGTGATCGTGTGGCGGCCGGCGGAGTTGATGGCCACGCCTTTGAAGGCGTGATTGACGCGAAAATAGGCGGCAGGTTGGCCATCGACGGTGACCTGAAAGTCATCCGCATAGTAAGTCTCCGTGAGCACCGCCACGCCCGGACCGGTGGCGTCGATGGTGAACGAGGTATTGTTGCTGGTCAGGAGATAGCCGCTGGCCGGTTGCACGATGCGACTGGCCAGATCGCCGGACAAATCAGGCAGGCTGGTTTGGCTGGTCTGCCCGGCGGCAAAGGGGTGGCGGTCGCCTTGCAAAACCTGTTGGGCGAAATCCCGGGGCGTGGTGTAACGGCCCAGCCGGTCCGTGAAAAAAGCGCGGGGCCAGGCGGTGTCGCTGGCGTAGAGGTCGAGATCAGCCTGGTGCAGCAGGCGGACGCCCGGATAGTGGCGGGCTGGTTCGGCGTGATCGGCGACGTAGAGCGAGACGTTCATGAGATCGTGGGCGGGCACGAGCCAGTGCGCGTCTTCCGGCAGGTTCCGCCAGTCCCAATTCCAGACCCGCTGCATGCCGAATTCCATGGCGAGTTCCTGATACTCGCGGCTGCGCACCGCATCGACGCCGTAAAGGCCTTCCCAGCGCAGGGCGGCATTGTAGGACGGATAAAGGGTGTTGCCCCAGCCGACGACGCGGCCTGGTTCGCGTGTCATTTGATCAAGGTAGCGGATCCCCGGAGAAGAGGCGTGCAAGTCGGTGCGCAGGCCGGGCACGAAGGCATAGGCATTGAACAGGGTGTCGCCAAATTGACCGTGTCGCCAGAGCAACAGCGGCAGGCCGAGCACGAGGGTCGCCCAGAGCAGGCCGGGACGCGATAAACGAGCAGCCCAGCGGGCGCCCAGGATGAGGGCAACAGCAGCTAGAATCAGGGCCGGCACGTAGCCGGAGAAAAACGGGCTTTTTTTATGGCCCTGCGTGGAGATAAAATAAGCGGTCAGCAGGCCGGCGAAGAGGAGCGACGCAACCGTCAACTGGCGCGACCAACCGGTCTCACGCAGACGCGGGATCGCATGGGCGAGACCGCAACCGGCCAGCACCGTGACCAGCACGAGCAACACACAGGAGAAGGTGTTGCCGACATGGACGATGTTGCCGACGAAGGGGATTTTAACGATGAGCGACGAGGGGATGAGTCCGAAGGCCAGGGCGAGGGGCGGCAGCGCCGCCAGCAGCAGTGCGAGTCCGGCGCGATCCTGGAGCCAGCGGCGCGGGGCGGCCAACCACCACAGGACGCCGAGCATCAGGAAAAAATTCAGCGCCGGGGCGACAATGATTTCATCAACCACCGTCTGCCGGTAAAACAGGTCATCGAAGAAACCAATGAATTGCGCCAGCGGCAGGGAAATGGCCGACGGCAGATCGTAACCAGTCATCGAGTGTTTCCACGAAACCAGGAACGACAGCCAGCCGGGTGCCGACAGCAGCACAAAGCCGCCGCCAGCGGCACTGGCGGCGCCGAACAGTTGCAGACGTCGGCCCTGCGTGGAGGGAAGCAGGAAAAGCAGCAACACGCCGGCGAAGTTGAGGCCGGCGATCAACATGAAGGCTTCCTTCATCGTGCCGCTGGTCAGGGTGATCCAATTGGCGGCTACAAGCGCCAGGATCCAGCCCGCGACCTGCCGCCGGTTCGTGGCGTGGATGAACCCCGCCCACGCCCAGAGAATCGTGGGCGCGTAGCCCACACTGAAGTTGGCCGGATGCACGAGGCGGAACGTATAGAAGCCGATGAAAGCGGAAGTGGCCGTAACGAGCAGCGCGGCGGTGAGCTGGCGGGTGAGTTGCCAGACAATTCCGCCCAAGCAGGCCGCAAACAACCACCGGGCGATGAGAAAGCGCACATCCCAGGCCCAGGCCGCACCATCGGCAAAAATCGTGATGAAATTGAAGGGATCACCGAACATCGACTGCCCTTGGCCCAACAAGGGCTCGCCGGCCAGGGACCAGCGGTTCCACAGCGGCAATTCCCCGTGCTTGAAGAGCGCCTCGTGCTGCACCATCGGGTAATAGAGATGCTGGAAAAGCAGCGCGCCCGTGTCGGAGCTCATCGTATTGGTGAACATGTATTCATCCGAGCCGGGCAGGGTCGGCAGACTGCCGTAGAGCATCAGTCCGCCATTATTGGGGGAGGCAAAGCTGCGGCCCTGAAACAGCACGGGATGGCATTGCACCACGACGGCCAGCACGGCGGTGAGGACGATGGCGCGGCGCGGACGGGACTGAAGCCAGCGGCCAAGGGGAGCCGCGACTGCGGTCAGGCGACGCGCAACGGCCGGTGCGCCCAAAATCATGCCCAGCAAAAACACGGGTAACGCGACGGGCAGGCCGAGCTTAAGCCAGATGAAGCTGTTACTGTGCAGCACGAGAGGCTCGGTCAGTCGCAGTTCGAGCACTGGATCGCTGGCATCGAGGGTGGTTTGGACCTGCACGGCATCACCGTGGATTTCCAAGCTGGCGATCTGGCTGACGGCCTTGAAATCCGTTGGCGCGAACTGGTGGACGACACGACCACGATAATCCACGATCTGGGCGTGGGCATAGCGGAAAAATCCGGCGCCATCGATGGGGTCGAAGCGCAGCGCCTTGATCGCCCCCATGGGCATCATGAAGCGATAGACGACCGGCTTGGGCTCGATGCGCAGGGGCTGGCGCGAAGAGTTGTTTTCCCCATAGCCGCCGCCGAAATCCCAAAACAACTGCGTGGTGCCGGGTGAGGTCGAGGTGAGCGTGACGTCGAAGAAATAGTAATCCCGCCGGTCCACACTCGTCGTCATGAACGGCAATGCCGCGGCGATCGCGAGCACCAGCGAGAGCAAGACCACCCGTGGATCAAACCACGTTTTCATCAGGCGGCGGGGCGCCGCCGCCACGCATCGACGATCTGGCCGATCGTGGCTCCGAGTGACTGGGTGATGTCCCACGCCGGGTAGTGGGCGCGCATTTTCCGCAGGTCGGAGTAGTAACAGATATGGTCGCCGGCGCGGTGCTGGTCCAGGTAGGTATAAACCTGCGCCTTGCCGGAGAACTGCTCCACGTGCTTGAAGGCTTCGAGGATCGACGTGCTGTTGGCCTTGCCGCCACCGAGATTGTAAACCTCACCGGCCCGGGGGGCGGCGACAAAGGCCGCCATAAAACGGGCGACATCCAGCGAGTGAATGTTATCCCGCACCTGTTTGCCTTTATAACCGAAAACCTTGTATTCGCGGCCCTCAAGATTGCATTTTACGAGATAGGAGAGGAAGCCATGGAGCTCGACCCCAGTATGATTCGGTCCAGTGAGGCAGCCGCCGCGGAGGGCGCAGGTGGGCAGGTTGAAATAGCGGCCGTATTCCTGCACCATGATATCGGCCGCGACCTTGGAGGCGCCAAACAGCGAGTGTTTGGACTGGTCGATGGTGAAGCTTTCCGGGATGCCGTGCGCGTAAACGGGATCGGCGTAATCCCAACGCGTGGCGAGTTCGGTCAATTTGATCGAGTTGGGGGCGTCGCCGTAGACCTTGTTCGTGCTCAGGTGCACGAAGGGCGACTCGGGGCAGGCTTGGCGGGCGGCTTCGAGCAAGTTCAGCGTGCCGCCGGCGTTGGTATCGAAGTCGTCGAAAGGAATGGTGGCGGCGCGGTCGTGGGACGGCTGGGCGGCGGCGTGGACGATGACAGCGGGCTTGACCGCCTTGACGAGGGCGAGCACGCTGGCGCGGTCGCGGATATCAAGTTCGTGATGAACGAAGCCGGGCAGCTCGCGGGCGAGGCGCTGCTGGTTCCAGCGGGTATCGCCTTGCGGGCCGAAAAAAACCGCGCGCTGATTGTTGTCCACGCCGTGCACGGTGTAACCGAGTTCACGGGAGAAATAGGCGCTGACTTCGGACCCGATCAGGCCGGAGGAGCCGGTGACTAAAATTACTTTGGCCATACCGGACGCGCCGCGTGGCGGGCGCAGCGAGCGAAGCGGGCCAAGGCCCATAAATTGCCATTAACCGCGGCCATCCTGTTGGGTGTAAACCTGCTCAATGATGTAGAGCGGCCGGGCTTTGGTGGATTCATACATGCGGCCCAGGTATTCGCCAATGATGCCAAGGGCCAGCAATTGCACCCCGCCAAAAAAGACGATGGTGATGATGATGGAGGGGTAGCCGGGAATAAAGTAATGGGGATTGAATAACTTGATCAGGACCACGCCGAGGGCGGCGCAGATGGCCAGGCCGATTACGGACAGCGCGAGCCAAGTCACGAGGCGCAACGGAACGATGGAAAAGGAGGTGATCGCATCGATCGCAAAGTTGAGCATCTTGCGCAAAGGGTATTTCGTATCACCGGCAAAGCGCGCCTTGCGGTCATAACGCACGGCCACCTGCTTGCCGCCAACCCAACTGACCATGCCGCGAATGAAGCGGTGGCGCTCGCGCATGCTGCGGAGCACGTCCACGACGCGCCGGTCCATCAGGCGAAAGTCGCCGGTGTCGGCCGGAATATCGCTCTTGGTCAGGCGGCGCAGGATGCGGTAAAAGAGTTTAGCCGTGAAAAGCTTGAAGGCGGTCTCGCCCTCGCGGGAGCGGCGCTGGCCATATGCGACATCTGCGCCTTGTTGCCAGGCGGCGACCATGGCGGTGATGACCTCGGGTGGGTCCTGCAAATCCGAATCAATCAAGACGACGGCATCGCCCTCGGCGAGGTCGAGGCCCGCAGTGACGGCGGCTTGGTGGCCAAAATTACGCAGCAGGTTGACGACCTTGATCACCGGATCTTGCACGGCGAGTTCCCGGGCAACGGCCAGGGTGCCATCGCGACTGCCATCGTTGACCAGCACGATCTCGTGGGCGCAACCGAGCTGGTGGCAGACGGCCTTCACGCGCCGCACGAATTCGGGCAAGCCGGCTTCCTCGTTGTAGCAGGGCGCGACAATCGCGAGCTTGTAGGTGGAGAGGGCGGCGGCGTGGCTCATGGGATTATTGGGGCCCGCGGCCCACAATGACTACGTTCCAGCAAAGGGGCCGGAGAAACGGGAGCAATAGCAGAACCTTGTCGAGCAGCTCAAGCGGCCGGTAGAGCCCAGCCCAGTGGTCGGCTTCCTCGACGACCTTTTTCCAATAGCGTTCCTTGTTGGGATCGCGCCGCTGGATAAACTTCATGATGAGGAAAATCGCGAGCGTGGTCAGCCAGAACCAGCGCGTGTGGGACTCGCGGAAGTGGGCGCGCACCGCCTTGATATCCTTCAGGCGGAGCGGATGTTCGTCCTCCGTGCGAACCGCCATGGCATGGCGGCGGTAATAATTAATGGCGGGGTTGTAGGCGACTGGATCCCAACTGACAAACATGCCGTCGGGCTTCAGATGCTTCAGCAACAGTGGCATGGTGGCGGCGATGTCCACATGGTGGAGGGTGTTGCCGGTGTAAATGACGTCGAACTTCGTATCCGCGGGAAACCCGAGGTCCTCGGAAGCGGACACGTGGGTTTTGATTTTTACCCCGTTGTGTTCGGCGAGGCGGCGGGCGGCGTCGCACATGCCGGGGGAGATGTCGCTGGCCGTGACCTCCGCGCCGAGCAGCGCAAAATAAACCGCGGCTTCGCCGAGGCCGCAGCCGACATCGAGCAGGGAGCGGCCTTTGAGGTCGCCGAGGGCCTGCTTGATGTAGCGCATCTCGGGTGCGGTGCAGGCCTCGTTCATCTGGCGGACGTTGATCTTCGTCACGTCGGTGCTGGCGGCCCACTCATCGTGGAAAATTTCCTCGGCGTGCTTGCGGGCGGCGTCGCGATCGACGGTGCCCAAGTGGCCGTTGAGCTGGCCTTCGGTGTAGAGACCCGAGCGGAGCAGCACGGTGCTTAGCTCGCCGTCGAAGAAGGCGATGTTTTGCGCCATGATGCGGTCATCATGGAAGGTGAGACCGGCTTCCTGTTGGCGCAGGGAGTGGGCCGGCGCGTCGCCGCGGGTGTAGAACTTGGCGTGCTTGAGTTCGAGGCGGTGATCGCCGGCGACCGGACCAGCCCAGGCGACACGCACACCGCCCGGACCCGGATTCTCGATCGTCAGTGTGTGGATCCAATCGGCCAAGCGGGCCGCGGCGGTGGGGTCGTTCACAGCAAGTTTTTCCTTCAGCCGGCGGCCGGCCCAGAGGAACTGATGCACCGCGCTTTCGTAGAGAATCTTCTTCGGCATGGCTCAGACGAGTTTGGCGGTTTCCTGCTCACTCCCGGCGTCGAGCGTCAGGCGGTGCTGCTGGGAGGGGAGGGCGATGCGCTCGCGCTTCTCGTTCCGGATGCGCTCGGCAAGGGTGAGCATCTGCTCGTAGGTGACGGGCCATTTCTTGGGTGGGGGCGACGTGATGAAGGTCTTGATGCGCTCCAGCTTCGCCTTCAGGTAGCGCATCGAGATCGTCATCTCGGGGAAGCTGCCATACATGCAGCCCGAGCAGGGCTTGGTGACCTTGAGCACTTCGTCGCGGAAGACCGTGCTCTTGTAGACTTCAGGAAAATTGTCGCCGTAGGTCGGAATGTTCGTGCCGAGGCGGTGGTCGCAGCATGGCGCGAAATTGCCGTTGGGCAGCACGGCGAAATAGAGATTCGGGCTGTCGCAGATGTTGTTGTTATGCTGACGCCAGGTCGTGGCCTGCTCTGCGGCGAAGCGCTTGATGTCGTCGAGATACTGGTCGGAGTCGTAGAGCAGGTAGCCTTCGTGTTTCATGGCGCGGACGCGCTCGATGAGCTGGTTTACGTAGGGCAACTCGTCCTGCTTCCACCGCTTGGTCTGGTCAAACGTCCGGAAATTCATCGGCTTGTCGAATGACGTGACGTGGATCGGCACGATGGAGGAGAACCAGCTGATCTCGGTGCCGAAGCGGATGACGTCCTCGACGTCGCCGAGGTTGTCGCGCTGGATGACGCAGCCGAGCGAGGCAAAGCTGTTTTCCTTCGGCAAGTATTTGGTGAAGGACGCCATGGCTTGCAGCGCGTCGTGCCAGGACTTGGCGAAGCCGCCATTGATGTCGTCCTGATTGCCCGGCCAGAGCGAATCGAGCGAGATGGAGATGTCGCGGCCGCCGGCTTCGACGACCTGGTGAATCCGTTCATCCGTCGCGAGGCCATTGGTCTGCATGCGGACGTGGATGCCGCGGGATTCGAACTCACGGATGATATCCGGCAGATCCATGCGGGTGAAGGGCTCGCCGCCGGTGAGCAGGACCATGGCAACGCCCAGCTTCTTGAAGTTGTCCGCCATGCGCTTGATCTCGTCGAGGGTGGCCTCGCGGACGTCGGAATTGGCGTAAATGATGTTACACTGTTTGCACGTGAGATTGCACCGGGCCGTGATGTAGAACTGCACGTAGACGGGGGTGTCCTGCAGGAGCGTGGACCGGGCGAGCGATAACTTGGAACGGGTGGAAAACATCCGGGAAATGGTGGTGAGCCACGATTACGGAAAACCCGTGCGAAATATTCAATCTCCGAGTCGGCACCGTCCCGTGCCTGCCTAGAGCGTTGAAATGAATCTGTCGCCACCGGAATTGGCATTCTGAGCGGAGCGAAGAATCCAGTGGACTCATCGCAGCGGGAGAAAAACTGGATGCTTCGGCTTCGCCTCAGAATGACAGGATTTTACACGGCTACAACTTTAATGAAAACACGCTAGTGCAGGCTGATGCCGGCAATGTAGGACCAATCCCAACTCGCGTCGCCGGCGGGACCGGGTCCGAGGGTCAGAATGAGCTGAGTAGCGGAGGCGAGCTCCGGCAGGGCGACATCGAAGGTTTGGTCGCCACGGTCGCCGGGAGTGGAACGGGGATTGAGCTGGTGATGGAACAGGCGTTTGAGGGTGCCCTGCGCGGTGCGCAGCTCGGCCGTGATTTCGATGCCATCACTGTTGCCGGCACCGGTGTAAGCGCCGGGGAGCAGCCCCACCTTGAATTGGAAGGAGCGGGCGGATTCGGGCAGGGCAAAGGTGAGGGCCCCGGGCGCATTCAGGAGAAATATCTCCCGGCCATTATCCGGGTAGCGACCGCAGTTGCCGGCGGTAACGGATTGAGGCAGGAGCGCGAATCCGGGAAACTGGGCCGTCGTAAAGGGGCCATGAGTAAAAGCGATGCCGGTCAGATAAACGAGGTCCCAAGCGCCGTCCTGGTCGGGTCCCCGTCCGGTGCGGAGATTAAGGATGGAGCCTGGAGGCAAGGGCGGGAGCGTCAGGCGGACGGATTGGGGGCCACGCTGACTGGGTTGCTGGCGCGGAGTATGATGTTGTTGAAAGAGCAACTGGGGCGGCTGGCCGGGTCGCTGCAGATCGACGAAGAGCTCAACGCCGTCGTTGGGCCGTTCGTAGCTAACGGCGGTCATGCCGTAGGTGAAGCGCAACTCGGTCTCGTCGCCTTGGAGAGTGTAGCCGAGCCGGCTGGGTGGAACGAAGATTTGGTAAACGAGGCCTTCCTCACGGGCGAGGGAATTGACGGTGCTCTCAACGATTTTGGGATCGACCGCACTGACGAGAGGGTGACTCAGGGTAACGGGCGGTCGGGGCACCCGCGGCGGGCGCGGCATCCGGTAAAAATGAATACGCAGCCCGTCGCGATCGAAGAATTCGGCCGAACGGGTCTTGAGCACCAAAGTGCGGGCGGTCTTGCCGGGCAGGCCTGCGATCAGGTCGAGCAGATCCACGTTGGACTCGAGCACGGGGTTGAGCACGACGGGATGCTGAAACATCACGGGGATCACCCGGCGATCCGCCGGCTGGCCAATACCCGAGCCGGATAGATCCATGAAAATAAGGGGTGGCTTGTAGAGGGCGCGGCGCAAACGGCCGGCCAGGTTGGGCGGCGCCTCAAACGACATGAGCAGCATCTCATCCTCGGGGACGGAGGGCACGGGAACGGGCTCGCCCCAAGTGAAAGGGAGCGTGGCGATAAGCTCCGGGGCGGGCATGGCCGGAGGTGCGGGCGCCGCCTTGAAGAGGATCAGCCCTGAATTGATTTCGATCGGCGTGTAGCCATGCAGGAGGGCGAGGAGCGTGCCCGAGTCATCCTGCGCGGCAAAGCGCTCGTCGATGGTCTGGAAATTGACGACGAAATAATCCGGGCGGGTCAGGGCGTCCCCGACATGGGCGGCATTGAGGTCATGTAACCAAGGGGTGAAGACATTGAACGTGCCGCCGCCCATCGGCCGTGGCTGGTAGTTGAAGCGGTTCAGCAGGAGATAGCCGAGCTCGTTGCCGAAGAAATCGACGGAGGCCGGGCCCACGATCTGCTTGAGCCGGGGCAGTTGCCAGTCGCGGCGTTGAACGGCGAGTGCTTGAGTGAGCCGGGCCTTGGCTTGCATGGGCGCGAACAACTGGGTCGCAGTTTCAGCCCAGCGCGCGGGGAGCGACGTGAAATTCCAGGCCAGGCGCGCTCCGAGGTTTTTTCCGTCGGCCCAAAGACTCAGCATCAAAATGAAGCCCAGCAGACCGAGTGCCGTTCGGCGCGACCAGACCGGCGCAACGTCGGAAGCGAGCTGCAGCCGGACCGTGAGCGCGAGGATGGGGGCGAACTGGAAGAAAATGAGCACATGCCCGTCCGCGCGGACGAAGCCGTGTTTCCAGAGCACAAAAATCACGCCGCCGAGCAGGAGGCCACCCGTGGCGCAGGCGAGCTTGCGACGCTGCGGCCAGTAGGCGAGGAGCACGAGGGCCAGCAAAGCGACCAAAACGAGCAAGCCCGTGGTGAAAGTCACCATCGTTTCATCGAGTCCCATGGCGAGATTGTAGCCAGCGGAGAGTTCGAGAATCCCGTGCAAATAGCCGGGCAGGTGGCGGGGGCTTTGCCCAGCGGCCAGCCACAAGCCGAGTAATGCGGCCACATAGGCGGAGAGGATCCAAGCCAGGCGGCGGAAGTGGCGGGTGCCGATGGCCTGGAGCAGGAGCAGACCGAGCACGGCCAGCGCCAACATGGTCTGAGTGCCCTTGAAGAGGGTGAGCAGCGCGAGGTAGCCGGCGACACCGCTGCAAGCGAGGGAACTCGTGCGTCCGGGCGACGAATAATACGTGGTGAGAAACAAGCCGGAGAGCAAAATGGCCAGGATATAGGGCAGGTCGGTGATGACCGGCGTGAGCACCACCACGCTGCAGAGCCAGAGCCAAGCCTGGATGGCCTGACTCCGCGCCCGGTGAAAAAACCAAACGATCAAGCCACCGAGGACGAGTTTGGTGAGCAACTCCAGTCCCAAGCGTTCCCCGAACAGCGATCCGGCATAGGTGAAGCCATAGGGCACGAATCCGTAGGGGCCGGCCATGGGCACGACCTCGCTGCCGTATTGAAAGTGCCGGGCGGTGAAGAAGGCATAGGAGCCGTAGTTCGAGGCATCCAGCTGGATGTCCATCACGGTGTTCGCGGGTGAAAACAGCAACCCGGCAAGGAGCAACGTGGCGAGGCTGGCGATTAGCCATGCCGGCATGGCTTTCAGTCGCGCGGCCATGCGGCCGGGCGTGGCCGCAGGGATGGGACGGGCATCGTCGGCTGGACTCATCGACGGGCGGGTTATTGGAGGTTGACGCGGGTAAGGAAGGACCAATCCCAACCCTCATGGCCATGCGGCCCGGGGGTCACGCGCAGGATCAGGGTGTCCCCGGGTTTGGCGGCTGAAAGATCCGCTTCCAAGGTGCAGTCCTGCCGGTCGGCCACATTATCCCGTGGATTACAATAATAGCGGGTCAGCATCCGGGTGGGGCCGACCACCGG
>JAGNQV010000263.1 GCA_017988885.1 Opitutaceae bacterium
TTCACCCCACCGAGCCGGACGACGACCAGACTTGGCACGAGATGGCGGCGGCGTTCAAGGCCAGCGGTCTCAAGCGGGCCGGCATGTATGTCGTCTCGAAGGGCATCGCCGACGACGACCACGCCACGTTCGAGGCCGAGGTGACGCGCGCCAAACGCATCATCGACCGGCTCGCGGCCATCGATCCGCAGGCCTTCGTCAATTTCACCATCATGAGCAACCCCGCCGGTCGTTCGACCCCCGACTATCGGGATGCGGGTTCCTCCCGGGCAGAACCGCGCCACTGGGAGCGCACCGCGCGCATGATGAAGGCGGTGGATGACCACCTCGCGCTGCGCGGGCTCAGCGGCAATCTCTACAACCACGTTTGGTTCATGATCGACACGCCGGCGGCAGAGTTGCGTGCGATTCAGGACAGTGGGGCGCAAGTGATCAAACCCGGCATCGCGCTGTTTCATGCCCATTTTCATCTCGGCGTGCCCGATCTGCACGAAGTCATGGCGCAGCCGGGCATGGAGCGGCTGGGTTATTTCGCCTTGCTCAATGGCTGGCCGAAACCCGCCGAGCCGTTCCGCACGCGCCCGCTCGACGACGGCAACATCGACGTCGCCGCCGCGCTCGGGCTCGTCTGGGCGCGCGGCTACACCGGCCCGATTGTTTCACAGGCTTACGATCTCGGCGGTGACGCCTGGCTCACCGCCAAGCGCTCCATCGATTATATCCACGCGGTTTACGACCGGTATCAACGCAACCCCGCGTTGAATCCGTATCACGTAGAAGTATAAGGTGGCCGGGCACGTCCCTGTGCCCGTCGAATTGGTCACGCCCCCCACCCAAAACGCGCAGAGGGACCTGCGCCGCCACCCTTCAAACCACCATGTCACGCATTATCCGGGTCGAGATTGGCCGCTTCGATTACGCGGTCGCCGGCGAATTCAAATTTTTCAAGCCCGGCCCCGATGGCAAGGTGACGCGGCCTTCGGTCTTGGTGCGACTGCTGGATGAAAACGGGGTCGAGGGCTGGGGCCAAGCGGTGCCGGTGCCGACGTGGACTTATGAGACCGTGGAAAGCGTGCTCACGACGCTGGAGTTTTATCTCGCCGAGTTGCTGATCGGCCGCGATCCGGCCGACTTCGCCGGGCTGCACGCGGCGATGAACACGGCCATCCGACCGGCGTTTTCGGTGGGGCAGCCCTTGGCCAAGGCGGCGATCGATCTCGCCTGTCATGATCTCGTCGGCCAGCAACGCGGCGTGCCGGCGTGGCAGTTATTTGCACCGGTGCGGCCCATGCCAAAGGAGCTGCTGCTCAGTTGGACCGTCGCTTCACCGAAAATGGCGACAGTCGAGCACCAGCTCGCCGAAGGCCGCGCGCGCGGGTATCGCAACTTCAACATCAAGGTCGGCGCGCCGCAGTCGGCGGATTATGATCTGCAACTGGCGCGCAAGGTCCGGGCTTTTGCCCCGGAGGGATTTCTGTGGGCCGATGCGAACACCGGTTACACTCCGGCCGAAGCGCTGGCGATTGCGCCCAAGCTGCGTGACGCCGGCGTGGATGTGTTGGAATCGCCGTTGCCGCCCACGCAGATCCGGGGCTATCAGGCGCTGAAAAAACAAGGCGCCCTGCCGGTGCTGATGGATGAGGGCATCCTGGCGCCGGAAGTCGCGGCGGAGTTCATCGCGCTCGACATGCTGGATGGCATCGCGATGAAACCGGCGCGCAACGCCGGACTCTGGCCCTCGGTGCAAATCGTGAACCAGTTGCTCGACCGCGGTCTGATGGTGCTCGGCTCGGGCCTCACGGATCCGGATTTTTCTCTCGCAGGCGCAGCGCATTTGTTTGCGTGGAGCGGGATTACCCGGCCCTGCGCGCTCAACGGCCCGCAGTTTCTCGCCGATTCGCTCTTGGGCGAAGCGATCAAGCCACGCGGTGACGTGCTGGCTTTACCCTTGGCGCCCGGCCTGGGTTTCACGCCTGACCCGCGCGCTGCGCAACGGCTGCGCGTGGTGGCGAAACTTGACTAAGCTTTCTGGAATGTCCGCCCGCACTATTCGTAAAATCCGTTTCGCTGCGAAATTCGCCGCGGGGATGCTGGCGGCGGCAGTTGGGTTGACCGGGCTGGTGCTCGGCACGGCAAAGTTTTTTCGCCCGGATATTACCCGGAAAGTATCACCGCCTTCCGACTACGCCGCGCGGCTGGCGCAAGCAGCCCGCAATCCGCGGCTCACGCCGGAGCATCCGCCGGTGATTGTGCGCGAGGTGGATTATGCCGAAGGTAAAAATGCCGCGTGGTGGCCGAAGGGTGAGGCTCCAATTTTGGCGGCGCTGGAGCAGTCAGGTCAATTGCCGCCCGTCGCGGAACGCACCGGCCCCGAGCCGGTGGTGATGGCGGGTTTGGAAAGGCCCGTCGGCAATTACGGCGGCACGTGGTATCGCTTGGCGACGAATCCCGAGGACATCGAGGGCGTGATTGCCTCACGGCTGTCCTACTCGGGCTTGGTGCGCTGGTCGCCGGACGGGTATCCGGTCGTGCCGCATCTGGCTAAGGCCTGGACGGTATCACCGGATCAACGCGTGTGGACTTTCACCCTGCGCCGAGGGCTGCGCTGGTCGGACGGTGCGCCGTTTACCTCGGCGGACATTCTTTTTTGGTGGCAGCAGGAAGCGCTCTACTTCCAGTCGGCAGGCAACGGATTGATTCCCTACAGTTTCATGCAAAACGCCGGCCGGCTCGGGCGCGTCGAGGCGGTGGACGCACGGACGGTGCGTTTTGTTTTCGATGAGCCTTACAGTTTGTTTTTGGAAAAACTGGCGAGTTATCCCGAGTGCTTCCGGCCGGAGCATTACCTGAAAAAATACCACCCCAAGGTGGGCGATCCCGCGCTGATTGCGCAGACGATGAAGCAGATGAACCTGCCGAGCCCGGAGGCGGTTTATTTCCGGATGATCAACCGGCGCAATCCCGAGCATCCGCGCATGTGGCCGTGGATTTATGCGGAATACCGTTCGTCTTCGCCGCAGGCCTTTGTGCGCAATCCCTACTACTATGCCGTGGATCCGCAGGGCAATCAGCTGCCGTATCTGGACCGCGTGGTTTTTGACGAAAAAAGCACGGGGATGCTCACCGCGGCGGTGGCCGGCGGCGAAGCGTCGATGCAGATGCGGCACCTCAATTTCGAAGACTACACCCTGCTCGCGAGCGAAGCG
>JAGNQV010000084.1 GCA_017988885.1 Opitutaceae bacterium
ACTCTATGCTTGGGTGCTGCACTGGGCGGATACCAAATACGGCTTAGTTGCCTTGGCAGGCATCGCGTTTGCGGAGTCTTCCATTTTCCCGATTCCGCCAGACGTTTTGTTGATTGCCCTTTGCATGGGCGCACCCAAGCGATCCTTCCGCTTTGCCTTCTGGTGCTCGGTCTTTTCCGTGTTGGGTGGCGTGCTGGGGTATTACATCGGCTATGCCGCCGAGCCGTTCGGTCGCTGGATCATCTTCGACTTGCTGCAATATGGGGCCGCTTGGGACAAGGTGGCCGCGCTTTACGGGCAAAACGCCTTCCTCTCGATTCTCACCGCCGCATTTACCCCGATCCCCTTCAAGGTGTTCACCATCGCAGCCGGTGTGTTTCACGAGCAAGTAAGCTTGGGCACCTTGGTCGGCGCTTCCATCATCGGCCGCTCCGGTCGCTTCTTCCTGGTGGCGGGCTGCATCTTTTACTTCGGCCCGGCCATCAAGCGTATCCTCGACAAGTATCTCGAACTTTTCACCGTGCTGTTCATGGTGCTGTTGATCGCCGGTTTTGTCCTGATCAAGTTCCTGCTCTGAGCCTGGGTTCAAGCCGGCTTTGCACTCGACAGACCTCCGCCGGTTTTTCAGCGTCTGCCTCTTATTTTTGCGAATGTAGCACAATGGATAGTGTAGTGGCCTCCGAAGCCATTGATCCGGGTTCGACTCCCGGCATTCGCACCAGTTTTCGGAAAATTCCGCTCCGAGCCTAAGAAAATACGGGCCGGACCGTGATACCAGCAGACCCCATTCAAAATGCTGCTGATCCCCACCCTGCTTTGCCCCAAATCCTGGGAAAAAATGTCCGGCACCGAAACCCAGCGGTTTTGCACCCATTGCCGCCAACCGGTGCACAATCTGGACGCCATGTCCGCCAGCGCGCGTCTGGCCCTCCTTTCGTCACCCGCCGCCAAACTCTGCAGTCGTTACCAGATTGCCATCCGGCGTCCGACCAAAGGTCGCGAGGAATCCTACAGGCGCCATCTGCTGAAATATGGCGCCGCTGTGGCCATTACTGGCGGCGCCCTGCTCGTGCTTTGGGAAATGTCCGCTGATGACACCCAACCTCGACGCTACCGCCTTTTTACCGGCTCCCACGAAAACACGAGCATGGGCGTCCTGCCGGCGGATAACTATGAAGAGGTGCGCACCCACGCCTTGGGTGAAATCTACATTCCAACGCCGCGGCCTGCGCTCCCCCCAACGCCTGCCTCTGACGCTCCGGCTGCACCACCGCATATCGACCTGAGTATTGATCCCGTCCAAATCGATCAGCTTTTCGAACTGCCCAAACCGGCCTCGCCTGCTTGCCAACCCATCCTCCCCGACGCACCGCAACCGCGTTAGCCAAACAAAAGGCCGGCAAAATGCCGGCCTGCGCTTTGCCAGGGACTGACGGCCGGCGGCGTCAGATATGAATCGCCTCGCCCAGTGCCGCCGCGGAAGCCTCCATGTTGGCCTCGCTCAGCGTCGGATGGGCATGGATGGTCTGGTGCACTTCCTCCACGGTCGCCTCCAGCTCCATCGCCAGCCCATACTCCGCAATCAACTCGGTCGCTTCGGAGCCGATGATATGCGCACCGTAGATTTCACCAGTTTTGGCATCAGAGATCACCTTGACGAAGCCTTCGCTTTCGGCCGAAGCCACCGCCTTGCCTGAAGCGGTGAAAGGAAATTTGCCCACTTTGTAGACGAGCCCTTTTTCCTTCGCCGCCTTCTCGGTGAGCCCGGTGCTGGCGATTTGTGGCTGGCAGTAGGTGCAACCCGGAAAGTTTTTCACCCGCTTCGCCTTGCCATGGCCAAACATGCCGTTGACGGCATTGACCGCTTCGTAGGTGGCCACATGCGCCAACCAAGGCGGCCCGATGATGTCGCCGGCCGCGTAGATGCCTTTCACGCTCGACTGATAATCATCGCCGACCTTCACGTAATTCCGGTCGAGTTCCACCTTCAGGTTCGGCGCAAGCACCCCCTCGATGTTGGCCACCACGCCGATCGCCGAGAGCAGCAGTTCCGCCTCGACCTCGGTCTTCTGGTCGCCAGCCACGAGATCCAGCTTCACCGCGTTTTTGCCCACGCGGAAATTTTCGCATTTCGTGCCCACGTGCACGGTGATGCCCTGCTTCTCAAACGAGCGGTGCAGCACCTTGGCCACCTCTTCGTCCTCGACCGGCAGGATCTGCGGCAACATCTCCACGAGCGTCACCTTGGCGCCAAAGGCATTGTAGAAATACGCGAACTCCACGCCGATCGCACCCGCACCGACAATAATGACCGACTTTGGCATCTTCGTGTTCGCGAGGGCCTCCCGCGAGGTCATCACCTTCACTCCGTCGTATTCAAGCCCGGGAATCTGGCGCATACGGCAACCGGTCGCGATGAGGATGTTCTTCGTGCGGAGAAACTTTCCTTTGTGCTCCCCTGCCGTGATGGAAACCATGCCGGCCGCGCTCACCTGCGCCTTGCCCACGAAATAATCCACCTTGTTTTTCTTGAAGAGAAATTCGACGCCCTTGGCCATCTGTCCCGCCACTCCGCGCGAACGCTCCATGACCTTGGCAAAATCAAACGACACTTCCTTAGCGCTGAGTCCATAAATCTCGGCTTTTTTGAATTTCTGGTAGAGCTCTGCGCTCTTCAGCAGCGCCTTGGTCGGGATGCAGCCCCAGTTCAAACAAGTGCCGCCCGCGCGTTCCATTTCAATGCAGGCCACTTTCTTGCCCAATTGACCGGCGCGAATGGCCCCGGCGTAGCCCGCCGGCCCGCCGCCAATGATAACCAGATCGTATTCGATGGATTCAGCCATAGTAGTGTGTGATTAAACTTTGGACCAACGGTCGCATACCCCGCCACACCGTCAAATTGAAAACCGCCCGGCCCGCTGTGCGCTCCGCCGCTTCAAATGTCGATCACGTCACTGCGCTTCTTCGGGTCCGGTTGGCCGGGAAACGCCCGCCGGGGTGCCAGCAGGCGGATCAGCACGTAATTCGTCAGGCTCACAATCACGGCTCCGCCCAAGGCCGACCAGAAGCTCGTCACGACAAACCCATCCACCAACCGGCCCACAAACATGAACAACAAGGCATTGATTACGAGCATGCCCAGCCCCATCGTCAGAATAATGAAGGGCAGCGTGAACAACACCAGCAACGGCTTGAGAATGACGTTGAAGAAACTCAACAACAGCACCACGACGAACAACGTGGAGCCCGTGTTGTATTCAATGCCTGGAATGACTTTGGTCGCGAGCATCACGCCGATTGCCAGCACGATCCAGCGGATGATGAGTTGGAGAAAGGGAGAGTTCATTCGTGTGTAGTTCATTTTCGCCTCACCGTGACACCGGGCAATGAAAATCCTACTCATTCAGGATTACCTGCGCAGCGGCGGCACCGAACGTCAATCCGTGTTGCTCGCCAACGCCTGCGTTGCCGCCGGGCATGCGGTCACCTTACTCACCTTCCGGCCCGGGGGCGCACTCGCCTCGACCGTCGCGCCCGGCGTGGTCCGCTACGCACTGCAATCCTTCGACACCGGGCTCGATTGGTTTGCGCCCGGGCTTAATCGCGCGATCGAACGCTTTCATCCCGATGTGGTGCTCTGCATGGGCCGCATGGCCAACTGCTACGGTCAGGGCATTGAAAAGGAGGTGCGCGATCGCTGGCCGAACACCGCGGTCATTGGCACGATGCGCACTGGCAAAAAGCTACCGTGGCTCTTCCGTTACTCCCTGCGCCACGTCCGCCACATCATCGCCAACAGCCACGCTGCGAAGGCCGCGCTCATCGCCGACCATCAACTGCCCGCGGATAAAATCACCGTCATCCACAACTCCCTCGTTTTTCCAGCGGTTACCGCCCTTGCTCGCAACGATACCCTGCGCGGCCACAATAGCGCCACACCCACCACCACCGTGCTGCTCGATGTCGCCATGTTTCGGTCGGAAAAAAATCAACGCGAACTCATCGAAGCGGCCGCCGGACTGCCGCAGGATTTCGACTGGCAGCTCTGGCTGGCTGGCGCAGGCCCCTCCCGACCGGCCTGCGAGCATCTGGCAGCGCAACTCGGTGTCAGCCAGCGCGTGAAATTCCTCGGTTTCCAAGCCGACCCTTCCGCCCTCTATGCCGCGGCCGATCTGGCCGTGCACGCGTCAAGGAGTGAGTCGCTCTCCAATTTCCTCATCGAAGCCCAAGCCCACGGCCTCCCGGCCGTCGCGTTCGCCGCCCGGGGCATCGACGAATGTTTCCTGCCCGGCGATACCGGCGTGGTAATTGCACCCGGCGACCATGCCGCTTTCCGCGACGCGGTTCTGCGCCTCGCCCGCCCCGATCCCGCCCGCCAGACCCGGGCCCGCACCTTCGCGCGCGCCACCTTCGATCCTCAGCAACAGGTGCAGGCGTATCTCAAACTCTTCGCCCAGTTGACCGGCCCCAAAAGCGTCCCCGCCTCCTGCTGATTTTTATCCGTGCCTTTGCGCCACTATGGCTAAGCATCCATCCGCTCCATGACCAACAAGCAGCGTATCGACCTCATCGCGCGTTATATTCGCGAACATAAATACGCCGATCTTCACACCCTGGCCACGCGCTTCAGCGGCTCGCTTTCCACGGTTCGCCGCGCCCTCGATCAACTGGAAACGGCTGGCATCGTCCGACGCCACCATGGCGGCGCCTCACTGATCGAGACCGACGCGGTCGCGCAGGAATACGACTTTATCGCCCGCAACCAGCGTCACCCTGACGAGAAATTTGCCATTGCGAGCCTGGTCGCACGGGAGGTCCAGCCCGGCATGACCGTCATTCTCGATGGCGGCAGCACGACTTACGCCGTGGCGCGCCTCCTGGTGGACAAGCGCCTGCAGGTCATCACCAACTCGCTGCCCATCGCCAGTCTCTTCAGTGAAGTCGGCAGCGTGGAAACCATCGTGACCGGCGGCAGCATCTACAACCGCCTCGGCGTCGTGCTCGGCCCGATGTGTGAGGAATCGCTCAGCCAAGTCCATGCGGACCTCGCCATCCTCGGCGGCGCCGGCATCACCGAAAACGGCGTCTGGAATCACAATTCCCTCATCGTCTCCGCCCAGCGCAAAATGATTGCCGCCGCCGAGCGCACCCTCTTCGCACTCGATAATTCCAAGTTCGGACGCAAAGCCCTCAGTCTCACGACTCCCTTTGAATCCGGCTTTACCATCATCACCGATACCCGCCCGGCGCCCCCGGTGATCAAAGCCATCCAAGCCGCCGGCGCCAAGTTGACGCTGACGGAGCGGAAGACCACGCGCGGCTGAATTCCACCGCGTCCCGGCGCTCCTGACAGCGTCATGTCAGCAGACCCGGCCGACTGTGGGTCGTGAGTTGCTTTTCCCCGCGCCCTGCACTTCGTCAAAACCTGTGGCTTCAACCGTTTCCCCATCCAGCTCCGCCCAAGAATGCATCCGGCTGCGCGGGGTGCGGCAGAACAATCTCAAGGGCTTCGACCTCGATGTGCCACTTGGCAAATACATCGTCGTCACCGGCCTGAGCGGCGCCGGCAAATCTTCCCTCGTCTTCGACACGCTCCACGCCGAGGGCCAGCGCCGCTATGTAGAAACCTTCAGCGCCTACACGCGCCAGTTTCTCGACCTGCTCAACAAGCCCAAGGTGGATTCGATCGAGAACATTCGTCCCTCCATCGCCATCGAGCAGACCAACACCGTCAAAACCTCCCGTTCCACTGTCGGCACGATGACCGAGCTGACCGATTTCTTCAAAATCTGGTTCAGCCAAGTGGCCGCCTGCTATGATCCCGCCACCGGCGAAAAAGTCGAGGACGACACCCCACAGACTATCTGGACAAAAACGGCCGCGACCCATGGCGGCGATAACGTCATCGTCGCCTTCAAAGTCACCAAACCCGAAAATCTCACCTGGCTTGAGATCCTGCAAAATCTCAAAGGCCAATCCTACGTCCGTGCCTTGCTTCCCTCCCTCAGCACCAGCGACCTGTCCGCGGCCGTCCATCGCATCGACGCGCTCCTTACCAACCCCCACCCGCTCGCAAAGCTCACCCATCTCTTCGTCGCCCAGGATCGCATCGCCCTCACCGCCGCGCAAAAATCCCGTTTTCTGGAAGCGACCGAAACGGCGCTGCATTTCGGCCAAGGCCAGGTGCATCTCTTTTCGGCCGAAAATCTATCTCCGATCGGCCATTATTCCCGCGGCCTGCATTCACCCAAGACCGGTCGCACCTTCCGGGCCGCAACTCCGGCCTTGTTTTCCTTCAACTCACCCTTGGGCGCCTGCCCCCAATGTCGCGGTTTCGGCCGGGTAATCGATATCGACTATCGCCTCACCGTGCCCGACCAGTCGCTCTCCATTGCTGCAGGCGCCATCAAGTGTTGGGAAAGTGATATCTACGGAGAATCGAAGAAAGACCTGCTTCGCCTCGCCCAGAAGAAAAAAATCCCCACCGATATTCCGTTCGCCGCGCTGACTGAGGCGCAAAAGGCCTTCATCATGGACGGCGAGCCCGGCTACGGCGAGGAGCACGGCAAGACTTGGCCTAAATATTGGTATGGCATCAAGGGCTTCTTTCGCTGGCTTGAGAAGAACACCTACAAGATGCACGTCCGCGTGTTCCTCTCGCGCTACCGGGCCTACAATCCCTGCCCGGCCTGCGGCGGTCAGCGCTTACAGCCCGAGGCGCTTTGCTGGCAATGGCGCGGCTTCACACTGCCCCAGCTCTATCAGCTCCCGATCAGCGAACTTTTGGCCGGCGTCGCCTCGGCCAAATCCCGCGGGCCCAATCACTCCACGCACGAGGCGCACAGCGCGGCCATCGCCCACGAGTCCATCCTCACCCGCCTGCGCTACCTCGCACAGGTCGGCCTCGATTATCTCACGCTCGACCGCACTTCGAAAACCCTCTCCGGCGGCGAGGTCCAGCGCGTCAACCTCACCTCGTGCCTCGGCACCTCGCTGGTCGATACGCTCTTCGTCCTCGATGAGCCAAGTGTCGGCCTGCACCCGCGCGACATCGACCGGCTCATCGCCATCATCCGTTCCCTGACTGATGCCGGCAATACCGTCGTCGTCGTCGAGCATGACGAGGCGATGATCCGCGCCGCGGACGTCGCCATCGAAGTTGGACCCGAACCCGGCGGCCGCGGCGGCCACATTGTCTTTCAGGGCACCCTGCCCGCGTTGCTGCGCTCTCCGGCCAGCATCACCGGCGCCTACCTTTCCGGTCGCCAGACCATCGCGGCGCCCGGCAGCCGGCGGCCTGTGTCGCCGGACCATCCCGCGCTTCATTTCACCAACGTCACGAAGCACAACCTCACGCGGCTTTCCTTCCGCTTGCCCTTGGAAAGATTTGTCTGCCTCAGTGGCGTCTCGGGCTCGGGCAAATCCACCCTGCTCGACAACGTCATCCATCAGGGTCTCCTATCGCAGCGCAATCAACTCACCGAGGATCCCGCGCTGATTGAGCACCTCCGCGAGGATCGCGCGTTGGCTGAGATCGTGCTGGTGGACCAATCGCCGCTTTCGCGCACTCCGCGCTCGAATCCCGCCCTCTATACCGAAGCGTGGGAACTCATCCGCGAACTTTACGCGGAGACTCCCGCCGCCCAAGCCGCCGGTTACAGCGCCTCGTCCTTTTCTTTCAACAGTGGCGACGGCCGCTGCGAACATTGCCAGGGCCTCGGCTATGAACGCGTCGAGATGCAATTCCTCTCCGATGTATTTGTGCCCTGTCCGCTCTGTGAAGGCCGCCGCTTCAAACCGGAAGTGCTCGGCATCCAGTGGAACGGCCGCTCCGTCGCTGATCTGCTCGCAACCAGCGTCAATGATGCGCTGCCGCTCTTTGCCGGGCAGCCTGCCATCCAAGACCGGCTGGTGTCGCTCGAATCGGTCGGCCTGGGTTACCTCACCCTCGGCCAACCACTCAATACGCTGAGCGGTGGCGAGTCGCAGCGGCTGAAACTCGTTCGCTATCTCGGCGCCTATACCTCCGCTCTCACTCCAGCCAAAATCGAGGTTGGCCATACCAAAACTTCCACCGGCGCCCTCCTCCTGCTCGACGAGCCTACCACCGGTCTGCACCGCCACGACGTCAAGCGCCTGCTGGCAGTGCTGCATGCGCTGGTCGAACGCGGCCACAGCGTGGTCGTGATTGAGCACAACCTGGATGTCCTCAAATCCGCCGATTGGATTCTGGAAGTCGGACCCGAGGCCGGCGCCAGCGGTGGCCGGATTGTCCGCGCCGGCACGCCGGAAGACATCGCCCGCGGCGAAACCGCCACCTCACCTTTTCTCCGCGCGGCACTCAATCCGGCAAGCCAGCTACCGGATGCTGAACTGCAAGCCGCCGAAGCTCCCGCCGCCTACGTGACCCATGCGGCAACCGCCCCCCGTCCTCCGCAATTGGTCATCACCGGTGCGCGCGAAAATAACCTCAAAAACCTGTCGCTCACGATTCCCCATCACGAACTCACCGTGGTGACCGGCGTTTCGGGTTCGGGCAAATCGACCCTCGCCTTCGACATCGTTTTTGCCGAGGGCCAGCGCCGGTTCATGGAGTCGATGTCGCCCTACGCGCGCCAGTTCGTCGAACAGTTGCCCCGACCGGACATCGACCGGCTCACCGGCATTCCTCCGACCGTCGCCATCGAGCAACGGGTAACCCGCGGTTCGCGCAAATCCACCGTCGCCACCATCACCGAGGTCGCGCAATACCTGCGCCTGCTCTACGCCCGCCTCGGCGTGCAACATCACCCCGATACGGATCGCGCCGTCGAACCGCTTTCGCTCGGTCAGTTGAAAAAACTGCTTGGCCGGGTCCTCGCCACGCCGGCGGCGAAAAAAAGTCGCCACCTCTACCTGTGCGCCCCGCTGATCCGCGGCCGCAAGGGCCACCATCAACCCATCGCCACGTGGATCGCCCGGCAGGGTTACACTCTCATGCGAGCCGACGGGAAACTCCTCGCCGTCGAGGCCTTCACCAAACTCGACCGTTACAAGGAACACGACGTGGAAGTCGTGATTGCCGATTTGCAGCTGCCCACCCAGCCAGGCCCCGCACTGGAAACCGCGCTCCGTCTCGGCAAGGGCGCGTGCTTCTTGCTCACCCCCCAAGGCAAAATCCTCTCTTGGTTTTCCACCACGCGCACCGACAGCGAAAGCGGCGAATCCTTTCCCGAGCTCGATCCCAAACACTTTTCCTTCAACTCGCCGCGCGGTTGGTGCCCCACCTGTCGCGGTCACGGTCGCGTTTTCCCCTGGATGCTCGAGCCGGAGGACGAAGATGAAGATCCGCTCACGAAACTTCGCGCCTTCGGGGTGGAGTCCGCGGAGGCTATCGCCGACACCGGTCAGGCGTGTCCCGATTGCCTGGGCGCACGACTCAATCGGGTGACTCGTGCGGTCAAACTCCATTTCCGCGGCAAGACGGCTCCGCTTTCCCTCCCCGCTCTGCTGCAATCCACTCCCGCGCACCTCCTCCAGCAGCTGCGCATGCTGGCCCTCGATCCCCGTGGCCAGCTCATCACCCAAGATATCGTGCCGCAGATCGAAGAGCGACTGAAATTTCTCGACCATGTCGGGCTCGGCTACCTTTCGCTCGACCGGCCGACCGAGACGCTCTCCGGCGGCGAAGCCCAGCGCATCCGCCTCGCGGCTCAACTCGGTTCAAATCTCTCCGGGGTGCTCTATGTGCTCGATGAACCTTCCATCGGCCTGCACGCCCGCGACAACGACCGCTTGATCGACACGCTCCAAAGCCTGCGCGCCAAGGGCAACACCCTCCTCGTCGTCGAGCATGACGACGAGCTCATGCGCCGGGCCGACCGCATTATCGATCTCGGCCCCGGCGCCGGTATTCATGGCGGCAATCTGCTCGCCAACGGCACCCCGGCGGAAATACGTCGCAACGCTCAGTCGCTCACCGGTCTGTTTCTCAACACCGGCATCCCGCATCCGCTGCGCGGCACATATCGCCCGGTTCCGTTAGCCAAAGCCCGCCCGTCAGACCCCGCGTGGCTGGAGTTAAAGGACGCATGTTTTCGCAACCTCAAGGGATTCGACCTGCGCTTGCCACACGCCCGGCTCATCATGGTCGCCGGCCCCAGTGGCGCAGGCAAATCCACGCTCTTCCGTGATGTGCTCCATCCGGCGGTCTCGTGCGCCATCAAACAGCGCAAGGCCAAGCTATCGGGCAAAGACTTCGTGCGACTGGCAAAGTTCGAACCCGAAAGTCAGACTCAAAACCGCCGTCCCCCGCCCCCGTTTACCGAGTTGCGCAACGCGCAGCTTTTCAAATCTGTCATTGAGGTGGATCAGTCACCTATCGGCAAAACCCCGCGCTCCACGCCGGCCACTTATCTCGGTATTTTTGATCTCATCCGCCAGTTCTTCGCTTCGCTGCCGGAAGCCAAGATACGTGGCTACACCGCCTCGCGTTTCTCCTTCAACACCGCCGGCGGCCGCTGCGAGACCTGCCTGGGCGCCGGCCGCATCAAGCTGGAAATGGCATTTATGCCGGACACCTACCTGCCTTGTGACGACTGTCGCGGGCTGCGTTACGGCCCCGAGACCACCGACATCATATGGAAAGGTAAAACCATCGGCGCAGTGCTCCGTCTCACTTTTGAGGAAGCCGTGCTCTTTTTTGATTTTCACTCCCAGCTTTCCCAAGTCTGCCAACTGATGGTCGATTGCGGACTCGGCTATCTCACGCTCGGTCAGAGTTCACCCAGCCTCTCCGGCGGCGAGGCTCAGCGCCTCAAGCTCGTAACCGAACTTTCGCGCGGCCTGCAAACCTACACCGAGCGCTCCCGCGGCCTCGCCATCAAAAATCTTTACCTGCTCGAGGAACCCACGATCGGCCTGCATCTGAGCGACTGCGAGAAGCTCATCAAAGTCCTGCACAGCCTCGTCGACCAAGGGCACACCGTCGTCGTCATCGAGCATCACCTCGATCTCCTCGCGGAGGCGGATTGGATCATCGAACTCGGCCCCGAGGGCGGTCCTGCCGGCGGCGAACTCATGTATCAGGGCGAACTCTCCGGCCTCCTCAAAGTGAAGCGCAGCCCCACTGCGCCCTACCTGCGGGCGAGGTTGAAACGGTAGAACATTCCGGTCTCTTTTCGAAGTCGCCCCACTTCTGCCGCTGCCATCGGAGGGCACGCACTGGACTGAGCGGCCACCTCAGGAGTTTTGCAGCACTGGCAGGTCCGAAGAAATCACACCGTCGCCACACTCGCGTCGTGCGCTTTGGCCGCGTCCTTCACGACCTTGATGAGTTCCATCATCGAGACCGGTTTCAGCAAATAGCGAAACAGCGCGGCCTCGTTCACACTGCGCAGCAGCATTTCCGGCTTCATGTAGCCGGTCACCAAGATGCGTTGCATGTGCGGGTATTCCTCCCGCGACCGAACGAGAAAACTCATGCCATTACCACCCGGCATCAGGTGATCGGCCATCACCACCTTGAACTGGTGTTTGTGCAAAATGAACTCGGCTTCGCGCACCGAGTTGGCCGTCGTGATCGTAAAATAAGGCGAAAGCGCGGCGGAAAACACTTCAAGTAGCGCCGCTTCGTCATCAATCAACAGGATAGCATCCTTGGATGGAGCACTGGGGCCGGCCTTCGCTTCTGCTGCATTCATGCGCGCAAAGCGTGCCGCGCCCATGTGCCTTGGCAAATGGAATTCCTGTCACGCGCCGATTATAATTCACGGCTTTTGGGTTGCCTCACTTGTCCAAAGCGCGTTACTAATTTACTTCGCATAACGATATGGATAACTTGGATTTGTATGCCGCGGCCCGCGATGGCTCCCTGCCCACGCTCC